>CAZIVK010000001.1:0-33459 GCA_964542515.1 uncultured Oscillospiraceae bacterium
AATCACTAGAAAGGATGTCCCACAGAATGAAAAAAATTAAAATCATTTGCTTGCTACTTGCGTTTATCATTGTTTTCTCGATCCTTGGGGGGTGTGCAGGAGACAAAAATGTTTCAGCAGACAGCACCCCAGACAGTAAAGCCCCAACACCCACACCTTCTGATGAAGTTGTGGAAGAAGGGATTGACTGGTCACGTTATCCAATAGTCACTGATGACTCTGTTACACTCAGCGCATGGTGGCCAACTTCCAATATTTATGTCACAGACCCCAACGAAACACTCCCATTCATCGAAGGAGCAAAACGTACCGGCATCAAATGGGAGTTCCAAGTACCGTCTTCGGGCTCGGAGAGCGAGCAATTCAACCTGTTAATCGCATCCATGGAATACCCTGACTTAATTAAGAATTTTGGCAACTACTATACCAAGGGATTTGATACAGCAATCGACGAAGAGTTAATTTTTGCAATCGATGATTATAGCTATGCAATGCCCGCTATTGAAAGCTGGCGCAACGAATCCGATCTGTTAAAAAAGAGTCTCACTACCGACAATGGTCACTTTGCAGGTATACCAATGTTCCTTATTGGATCTACTGATCACAAAGCGCAGGGTGCCTATTCCGGTTATGGTATTCGTACCGATTGGCTTTCAAACCTTGGTTTAAGCGTTCCGGAGACATACAGTGAGCTGGAAAATACCATGAAAGCATTTCAGGATGCCGGTTACTGTCAAAATCCACTTGAAATATGGCCCAATGCCGACACCTACGCCATCATGGGAGGCTACAACATTGTAAGTGTTATGCCGGTTTGGGGACAGCTTGGTGGATGGATGATGGAAGGCGACACCGTTAAGTATGCTCTCTTTGAGGATAATTTTAGGTCGTACATAACCATGCTTAATGATTGGTATAACAAGGAATTCATTGAGTCCGACTATTATACTGTTACCACAAACTGGGACAACGCTCTGACTAAGGTCTCTAACAACGAAATGGGTGTGTTCAACTTCATGTACACCTGGTATGAATTGTTCAAGAGCACCGCTATTGACCCAACTCTTGACATAGCTGCTCTGCCAGTGCTTCGTCATAGCAAGGCAGATGCTGTGCACGTACGTTCAGCCAGCGCTGGTGCAAGTATTGCTGCCAGTATAACCACCCAGTGCGCCAATCCCGAGTATGTATGTGCCTACTGGAACTACTTTTTTACTGAAGAAGGTATACTTCTTGGTAACTATGGCGTCGAAGGAGAGACCTTTGACTACAATGAAAACCAAGAGCCTATCTGGAACGAAGGTTATTACTCCCTTGTTGAGGAGCACGATGCATCCTATGCACAGTCAACGCTCTTCAACTTCTTAGGCCCAGGTTTCCGTTGGTGGGACCGTGAACTCCAGAGCGTCGGAGAGACTGAAAAGAGTTTCCTTGCCGTCTGGGACTCCAACGAATTTACTGACTCAGACTACTTCTATCCAGCCAGTGCAACTATGACCGGCGAAGAAAGCCTCACTTATTCCAACATTATGAGTGATATTGGAACTTATCTGAGTGAAACCATGACCGCTTTCATAATAGGTCAGAAGAGCATGGATGAGTGGGACAGCTTTTTAGAACAAGTAAAGTCAATGAACATAGAGGGTGCCCGTATCTGTAAACAAGCTGCTTACGACCGCTACAATCAACGCTAAATAACACCGTATACCACATTAAAACGTCCCGTAGCTGTATGCTGCGGGACGTAGCACCAAATAGATTGTAAACTACATAGCCGCCATTGTATCTACAACATCAATATGCAAGGAGATTAAAAATGACAAACAAAATGCGTACACGCGTCCTTGGTTCTATGACCAACGGCGAGGTTGAAAAGTATCTAGAGCGCAGTGATATTATCATTATACCCGTCGGCACCGTGGAGACACACGGTATGTATCCGCTCGACTGCGAATATGTATGGGCGGAAGCATATGCCCGCCTTATAGCGGAAAAAGTTGATGGGCTTGTCCTCACAGGACTTACCTGCTTTCATCCTGGTGCAACGCAGGTTGGCAGGGGCACTGTTCACATGAGCATGACTGACGGATTCAACTACGTTAAAGCTATCGCTGAATCCCTCCTTCAGCAAGGTTTTCGCCGCCAGATTTACATACCCGGGCATCAACCCATCTCCCAGTTTTTGTTGCCTATGTGTACTCAGTTCTTCGATGAGAATAAGGTTCCTATTTTTTACCTGGACATGATAGCATATCTGCAAGCTCACGGTGCAATGCCTGCAATGTTCGATCCCAATCGCAAACCTGCTCCAATTGTTTCCACTGACGAGCAGGTTGGTCGTCACGCTACTATTATAGGCTCGTATAAAGTTTGCGGACGCCTTGCCGACTTCCCATGCGGAGCTGAGGTGAATGACGAGCGCTATCTTTCCACCGCATACACCCCCACCGAGGGTGATATGGCGCTATTCGAGCTACTCAAGAGTCGCCCCACTCTTCTAAGTTGTTCCCCGGCTTTCTATTACTCTGATGTTGCTCAGCACGGCTCTGCGCTGTTGCCCGAGACAAAAGAGGAGATCGAGAGGGAGGCTGAGTACGGTGAACGTGAGCTCCGTCGTCAGATTGATATGTGCGATTTCCAGATAATTGTTAATTCACTGAAGACCGTAGACAAGTATCAGAACTCCGTAATCATGGAGTTACATGGAGATCATTTACCGCGCAACAAGTGGTCCCCCAATGTTGTAAAAGAAGTATGAGTGACTATAAAACCAATGCGAACAACGGAGCGCTAAACAGCACCGTTATAAATTTTAGGCACATGCCCAATGTAATTCTTCCCGCTGCCGCATTTAGCAGTGGAATGCCTTTCAGCGAGATAAAACCGATCGCAACAGTGCGTCCCTTTGAGTTTCTTGAAAATGGAGATGTGGTGTTCAATGTATCCGTTCAGGACGTATCTACTGTTGAAGTGGGTGGCAAAAACGGTACTCTCTGGGGAGTAGAGAAGCACGCCTTAGAAAATATGGGCAGTGGCTGGTTCCGCGGAATTGTCAAATGTATTCCTGCCGGATTTCAGTACATGCAGTACTACTTCGATGGAAAACCAGTACTCTACGAAAATGCACCCATTGGAAGGGGATACGGCTATGCAGTAAACTATATTGATATGCCGTCAGCTGACGACGACTTTTATCTATATAAAGATGTGCCACATGGAGCGGTCCGCTACGAGACTTATTACTCAACTTACGCCGGGGAGCTTCGCAACTGCTGGGTTTATACACCCCCCACATACGATGTGTCCTCGGAGAAGTTCTATCCCACTCTGTACATACAACACGGCGCGGGTGAGAATGAGACCGGCTGGTTCTGGCAGGGTAAACTGAACTATATTGCAGACAATTTAATCGCAAGTTCCGGGTGCGAAGAGATGATAATTGTATGTAACTGTGGCTATGCTGATCCCGTTAACAGCGATAAAGCCACTATGTTCAGCGACCTCAGCACCTTAATAATTGATGAATGTATGCCATTTATAGAGAGTCGTTTCCGTGTTAAGAAGGATAAGGCAAACCGCGCTATGGCCGGTCTGTCTATGGGTTCATTCCAGACACAATACTGCTGCTTTAATCACCCTGGTTTTTGTGACTATATCGGTGTGTTTAGTGGTGGCACCGGAATTAAAAATCCAGGTGGGGCGGAGCGACCAAGAATTTCCGGAATCGACTATGATACTCTGTGGAGAGATCCCGCCGCCTTCAATGCCCAACACAAATTGCTATATTTCGGACGTGGTCTTAGTGAAGGTGGAGACAAACTGCCCGGAGAGATTGAGCAAATGCGTGCTCTGGGTATTGAGTGTGAGCACTTCACATGCGACGGTGTTCACGAGTGGCAGGTGTGGCGTAAGACTGCCCTAGACTTCCTGCCAAGACTTTTTAAGTAGTTGTTTGAAGTGATTTAAGGAGAATAAGCATATGAGGAAAATGATAATTCGCGCGGATGATGTGGGCTATACCGATGTTCACAATCTAGGTACCTTCGAGACAATCAAAAACGGTGTGGTTACATCCGCAGACGTGATGCTGGACTGTCCAGGCACAGTGGACGCCCTCGAGCGTCTCCGCGATTACCCCTGGATTTCGGTAGGATGGCATGCACATTTTTGGGGAGCCCCAGTACTTGCTCCGGAGGATGTTCCCACCCTGTATGACGCAGGGCGCAACGGCTTCCGCAAGGACTTGACTAGGTTGGAGGATGTTAGTTTTGATGAGGCGCTGGCAGAGTGCCGAGCTGAGATGGAGCGCTGTGTTAAGATTCTAGGTCGGGCTCCCGACGTGGGCGGCTTCGGTTCGGGGAGTACCCCAATGGCTCGTGCGATGGCACAGGTACAGGAGGAGTACGGCATTGTTACAAACTACATGCAACACATAAACTTCCCGGGTATGCCCGAACCCTCTGAGGCGGACAAAAAGGCGAGATTGCGTTGGGCAGATCGTAAAATTGTCAGTGGCTCGTTTGTGGCATTTCGCGACCTTGAGACTGATTCCATAACAGATATTGAGAAATATGATCCCATTGCATTCTACCTAGAGGACAAGTCTCACATATTGGATATGCCGGAGGACAACATCGTCATGCAGGCATGGCATCCGGGATATGTGGACTACTTTGTCTACCAACAGGGCGACTATGGTCCCAATGCCAACAAGTACATCGCAATCCGCACCGTTGATGTCCATGCTCTTATCTCACCTGAGGTCAAGGGATGGATCAAGAAGAATAGGATCGAATTGGTTAATTTTAGAGACGCTCTGTACGGCACTCGTGAGTACCAAAATCATCTTCGAGCTGTTGATAGTGAACTTGCTGTTATTTGACGAGAACCATAAGAATACATTTTAAGGAGAAAACATATGTCAAAACAATATTACCCCCACTTTGAACGTGTTGTTGAGACCGATTGTGGCAAGATTCGCGGTGCTGCAGGGGCAGATCCCAAGTTCACCGTATACCGCGGAGTACCTTATGCAAAGCCTCCTGTAGGTGACTTGCGCTGGCGCCGCCCTCAACCCCTGGATAAATGGGAGGGCGTGAAGGATTGCATTGAGTTTGGAAATATACCCCCTCAGTCCCTCCACGAGATTGACAGCCTTTACGGCAAAGAGTTCTTCCAGCATGAGGAAATACGCAGTGAGGACTGCCTATATCTCAATATCTGGACCCCTTCCATGGGAGGCGGAGAGAGGCTTCCAGTACTTTTCTGGGTACATGGTGGAGCACTAATGAGCGGTTACGGCAATGAACCCGAGTTTGATGGAGAAGCATTCTGTCGAGAGGGTGTAATTCTGGTTAGCTGTAACTATCGCCTTGGTATACTAGGTTTCTACGCAAACTCAGAGCTAGAATCTGAAGAGGGTTCTGCCGGTAACTATGGGCATCAGGATCAGATAGCAGCCTTCCATTGGGTTAGACGTAACATCGCCGCGTTTGGTGGAGACCCGGACAAGATAACCATTTTTGGGCAAAGCGCTGGTGCTTCTAGCGTTCAGACCATGTGTGCATCGCCCCTTACTGAAGGGGAAATTGCAGGCTGCATCATAATGTCGTCAGCAGGTGTATCCAAACCCGGTCAAGCAGGACCTATGGGAAGAAGCTTGCCCTCTAGCGAGCTTATCCGTCAGGGAGATGAGCTGTTGGCTGAATCAGGATGCAAAAATACCGCTGAACTTCGCAAGCTGAATTATGATCAATTGAATAGTCTCCCAGGTCTGTCTATGGATTTTGAAAAAATGATATTTCCTAAATACCGTTTTAGTACCTGTATCGATGGATATGTCCTCACAGAGGGAGGTCCTGCAAAAGCGTACAGCGGAACTTTACGTGATATTCCTTTCATGGTTGGCAATACCAAGGGAGAAGGGAATATGATGAACCGAAACCCGGTAGAAGATGTTGAGCAGTGGAAAGAGCAGATGACCGCACAGTACGGTGAGGAGTTTGTTAAACTATTTCCGGCAGAGACTGTTGAAGAGGCAAAATCTGTCACTAGCCAGATCCATGGCATGGCTATAAGCAACCGTTCTTTCTGTGAATGTCTACTCCGTGCTGGACACAAGGCCCCCTATCTATACCAGTTTGATCATGACCTGCCCGGTAACAACGACGGCAGTTTTCATTCAAGTGAGCTGTGGTATGTCTTCGGTACCGTCTCGCGCTGCTGGAGACCCATGACCGGAGTAGATTACGACATCTCCCGTACAATGAGTAAGGCGTGGGCAAACTTCGCAAAGAACGGTAGCCCAAATGGCGTCGGAGTACCTGCTTGGGTGCCATATACCGGAGATAACAAGTGCCGTATGAATTTCTCTGATAACAGTATCTGTGAGCATATACTGTCTTCACCGATTCTGGAATACATAATAGATAAGACTATAAACTAAATAGGGTAGTGGATAGAGTGCGAGGTCGGAAGAAACAGCTCCGACCTCGCATTTTTAGTTATTTATGATTACCTAATATTGTTGAGGGCTGAAATGCATTCATCAATCTTGGGGTCACCCGGTGTACGCATGAAGGGGTTTCCCTCCTTGTACCCTGACCAAAGAAGTAGGTTTGATAGGGAGAGGTTCAGAGTGATGTCGTTGAGCTTGTACTGTTTAAGCTGAGGGACATATTGATAGACAATCTCCATAGCTTTTGGAGAATCAATTAGTTCACGGAGTTTAGTGGTGGTGGAGATTCCGGATGACTCCCTGGGAGGACCAAATGACATCATGTCGTTTGTGACCATACAGGTTAGCGTCTCTTCATGGGTGCGTACCATGAACGGGAGGGGTTCTCCGTCCTCAGTCTTGAGATCTTCAAAGCTAAATTCAGGCATTTTGGGGTAACCAAAGCGGTCTTTGAGCCACTCGCGGCAGCGGTCAAACCAGTCGTAAAAGCCGGGGACACGTCCGTATTTTGTAGGTTTAGATATCAGCTGGTTGGGTGCGGCATGGGCTCCAGGGGTAAACACGTGGTATTCCACGGGGATATCTGCCTTGCTCATGGCGGAGACCATCTGAAGGGACTGTTCCATGCTTACCATAGCATCTTCATATGTATGCACTACAAAGGCGGGAGGTGTGTGTGGCCCTACATATTCCGCAGCAGATATTGTCTTGTGCACAATCGCGCCATTTTCAACAGCGGGCATATCAATGTTGATACACGGGTAGCAGAGGAGCATAGCGTCGGGACGGTTTTCCGTACCGGTAGCGCCAATAGCTTCCTGGATTCCAGGGAGGTTCCACATGCTACCGGCTATGGCAGCAACATGTCCTCCGGCCGAGGAGCCGGCAATGGTTATGGCGTTTGCATCAACACCCCATTCATCCGCATGGTCACGGATGAGCTTAATGGCGGCACCCGCCTCCACAAGGGGTTGAGGCCAGAGGCAGTTCAGACCAACGGAATAGTTCAGCACAAACGCGTTGTATCCAGCGGCAAAGAACGCCATTGCGAGGGGCTCCCCTTCACCCGCTGAGAGACCGATGTAAGCGCCACCCGGACAGAAGATTATAGCCGGTGCTTTACCAACTTGGCCCGGTTCCTGCAGGTAACAGACAAGATTGGCATCAGGTTTGTCCCCTATGGGAAATGTAATTTGCTTCATTTTGTATTCCCTCCTGGTTAAATATTTTCCACCAAATTATACCATGTGTGTGGATAAAATGTTAGGATAGCTTTTAAAGATATAGGTCAAAATAGTGTAATTTGGTCGCTTTTGATGTAGATGTGTTCTAGTCTCTCATTTCGTGTGACACTTGGTGATGTTATAACGTCGTCTGTCTTTAAGTATGATTTATTGCCATAAAGAGAGGGGCGTACAGAGAGCTGGTAAATCAAGGCAAACTGTCCCGTTATAGAGCTTTGACTCAGGTCGGACAGGCATATCATCTGGGTATCGAACTTTTTAGATATTTCAATCATAGCTTCCAAGAGGTGGCGCGATGAAGTTTTCCCAAAAGGATTGTCAATAATAAATGTCTTTGTTCCTTGGGTGATATTGTCTCCACTCTGCTGCATGAATTTCTTGCGGGTGTAGGCAATAAGCGCCGAGATCAAAATAAAGCAGGACACAAACATCTCGCCCCCTGAGTTTTGCACAACAACATTTTCCCACTGCTTTAAGCGGCTGTTGTTAGGGTTTATGTCAACCTTATAGAGCTTAACTGAGAGAGTGTCCCTGTTGATTGTTGTGTTAAGCAGCTGGCGATCAGATAGCATAGTGGCGACTCTTTTGCGTATGCTCAAGGAACCTGTGGTGTCGTCTCCCCGCTCTGTGCGCAGTAAGACAATACACTGGTTGATGTGGTCTTTCATTCTCTCTTCGACGGAATTATCCAAGTCGTCAGGCAGCTCAATTTTCAGCATTTGTTGGGGGCTGTTCCTGCCAGGAAGCTTTACAGAGGATGATGATGAGATCTGACTCAGTTCAGAGTAGAGCTTCTTTCCTTGGAGGACAGCGTGTTGTGTAACATGAGCTTTGTCCTTTTCAATGGTTTCCAAAGCATTTTCAATTATCTTTAGGTAGTCGATAAGGCGATCGTTGGCGGCAGTAGTGCGCTCATATACGTGATAACATTCACTGAAATCTAAATTATGGTTTTCAAGAGAGGCGACCTCAAGAAAAGGATCGATGATGGTGTGCGATCCACTAAATTCACCCTTAATATTTTGATAGCTCCCATTAGTTATATTGAAGGTCCTTGTGCACAGGGCTCTTGTCTCTTTTAGCTCTTTGCTAAGTTCATTGATGTTCAGATCTAGCCAGTTAGGTGTTGGCGTTATATCACTTGCTGTAACGGCATCAACATCCACACTGCGACGAATATCGTTGCGATGTTCGTTATATGCCGCAATGGCACGATTATTCTGATTCAGTTGATTTTGAATATCATCCCGTGCTTTGCTTATCTTGTCCTTGCGGAATGGGTAATCACCCTTAATCTCATCAATTGGCAGAGGGTCAGTGAAACCAGCTGATTCTAGGTCCTTTTTCCTTTCTCTATAGATACTGAGAGCGGCGTTCATTATGGCGTTGGCTTCTATGCTTAGTTTGTTAGCATCATCGTACTCTTTCTGAGCAGCTATGGCCTTTGTGGTGAAAAGGTTGTAGAGTTCTTCACTATATGTCACAGAACGGTATTCGCTTTCACTAAGGTCAGAAAAGTCCCTCTTCAAAATTCTTTCTGCGCTTGAACGCTCCTTTGCAGCGCTGTTTATCCTCTCGTTGAGGAGAACTCTCTTGTCGCTGACCTTATTCAAGTAATCTTGGTAACGCTCCTTAAGAACATCCAAGCTACCCGTGGTTAGTGTGCCCTCCTCACGGAGAGGCAGTTTGTCTAGTTCAAGACGGTATTTGCCTACAGTTTCTTGGAGGTCTCTCCTTTTAGCGGTACTTATAGATAAACTGGAACGTAACTCCTCTAGTAAGCGCTCTGCATTTTGTTGGTCCTCCGTTAAATGCTCAAGCTCCTTGTCGTTTTGAACCTTGGAGTTGAGAGTCTCCATATACAGCTCATTTTGAGCCAAATACTCATCAAAACGGGCTATATTGGAGATACAGACCTCATGTTCCTGTTCCGAACGATGCATATGTTCCAAAATGGAGACGTTTTCTGCTTGAAGCTCCTTTTGATCGTGCTGGAGCTTCTTCAAAGTATCCTCAAGGTGTGCACTTGATGCTTCAAGAGTTGCTTCCTCTTCAGTTAAAAGTTCCAATGTTCCTTTTTCATAGGGGAATTGCAAAATTATGGTACTGTTATGGTTGAGCTCTTGCAGCTCTAAGTTACAGTGTTTGTCCTCTCTGACGGTAGCTTCTATCTCCTCCTGTAAGGTCTCCTGGTAGCTATCCTTTGTGTCTGCGCCAAAGCTTCTAAGGTTGTAATAGCAGACGAACTGTACAGGGTCTAGGAAGATGGTCTTATTTACCGGAGCTAAGCTGCTTTCTAGATCCTCAAAGGCAAATATAGGGCATGCGCGGCCTATTTCATCATGCGCGGGCAATTTATTTATCCGAACAATATCCTTCTTGGCGACTAAGAAACAGTATGGTAGAAGTGGATTACGCGATATTAGCTGGTCCTGAACGGATTTTTCATAGTTCTTTAGGTAGCTCTCTCCGGTGGTAAATTCAATGCCTTCCTTTTGTAGGATGTTGCCAAAGGAGGGATCGGTATGGACGCTGCCATTTCTGAGGGCCTTCAAAAACTCCCGCTGCTTGCTGAGGGAGACTACAATTGCCGATTGACGCTCCTCAAGAGTCCTCCTCTGTTCATTGAGGGTAATTGTGTTTATCTCCTTATCAAAGCGGTTTTCAAAAGGAATCTTGCATCCCCTTAGTGCAAGTTTAAGTGTCTCCTCATCCTTCTTGTACCTTTCAATTTCATGGGTCTTGAGGTCGAGCTGTATGCGGGTATCCCGGAGAGAGTCCTCATATCTCGACTGCTCCTGTGAATTGAGGACAATACGATCATTGTTAGCCTCATATTTACGGGTTAATTCTGCTTTCCTATCTAGTAGCTGCGTCTTGAGCGCTTGCAAATGATTGGTAAATGCTTCAACTTCACTGGGATCAAGGATTCCGGTTAGCATCCTTCCCACAGAAAAACTAAGATCCCGAAACGTGTTCTCCTCACGTTTTAGGAAGGACTCTATCTTTTCCTCGAGGCGTCCCGACAAGCTTTTGCATGCGTCGCTTCTGCTCCGCGCATTTAAGAGTATTTTGCTAGTACTGTCCTTTTGCTCATGGGCTTGCGCAATAGTTTCATCGGTTTTTTTCAGTTCAGTGTCACGTTCCTGAATTTCTTCATTGTAACGTAAGCGTAGGGTATATTCTAGATTGATGGTATTCTGTGTGGTATCAGATGATTCAAGGCGTCCAAGTTCCTCCTTATACGAATCAATCTTGTCGGTGGTCTCCATAATAATGCTGTGTTGCTCAGCTGCTCCTTGTATCATTTTTGCTCTACTTGCCGATTGTAAAGAAACTACTTTTTCCTCTAGAACATTTGAGGCATGTTCGGCTTTTTCCGAGGCATCCTCCCACGCCCTCTGTTTGTCGTAGAGCCTCTCTGAGAGCTCCTCGTATTGAATGTGCAGGAGCTGCGCTTGGAGATCTATATCTGAGTTTTTAAGCTGGTTTTTTTGATCTTCAAGGGCAGAAATTTTTTGAGTAAAAAAGCTGTAAAGGCCAACAAGGATCTGTTCAATCCTATCGGAGGTGGAGAGATTGCCACAAAGTTCCTCCAGCTGGTCGATATAGGTGCCAATACGGGTGCGGAAGTTGTCCAATAGCTCCTTTTGCCGTACATTGTCCTCCTGCTCCAGGATGGAATCCATTAGTGCCACAAACATCTCAAATAGGTTGTCATTTCCCGATATGCTATCCGAAACGGTCTTAAGAATCCACTTATCTATTAGGCTATCCGATGTCCTACAACTTGCAAAGAGCTCGTCAACACCGCCTTCTTTTTCATTAATCTTCTGAATGATTCTCCACTCGTCCTGTAGGATACCATGTTCAGCTAGCTCCTTTTTGTAGCGGTCCATGTCATCTCTAACAAAGTAGTTAATTTTGGATGAGCTATCCCTGGCCTGCCGAATTTCCTTCATGGCGGAGTCGTAGTTGAGGTAGATAACGCCGTTGTTTAGATGGTCAATAAAAGGGATGTTGGCGATGTCATATCTGTTTGCTTCCGTATAGTGATTGGTAAAAGTGAAATATTTTACACGGGCGGAGCTCTCTAAACTGGATCCTGAGACGCACATTACTATACCTGTAAGGAAATAGGTTGGCTGAAGGGTGTCAAGTTTCCACTCTATAAGAATGAACGTTGGGGAGCTGGGGGAGCTGAGGTAATCCTCAACCTTTCTTCCGTGGATTCTAGCGGAGGGAAGTACGGGTTGTAGCATCATTTGGACCAGAACACTTTTGCCACTGCCATTTGCCAGATTTAGAAGAATATTCTCTCCTCCGAAGGAGTCGTATATCTCATCCGTTATATGTTTGTTGTCATAGGACACATTTGCAACGCGGATTCTATTAATTGTGGGCACCCTTAGTCCCCCCTTCCGGTTCTAAAAATACTGTTGATATCTTCTATGCGGCGCTCGTCAAGGTAGTAGTTTATCATCAGGTCATCCAGGCGCTGAGTCGTACGGATTTCACGCCTGTCGTCGTAAAAGTCAGTAAGTTTGTGGCGCTCCAGTAGGCGGCATGCGCGCATTACGGCTTCATGTCTGGTTGTGCGCTTTGTGTCGTCGTAGATGGGGCGTGACGCCCAGATTTCTGCTATGTTCTTGAAGTTGATGGAGTATTTGGACTCCAGTGTCTCCTGCATCTCATTGGAGGCATTGCTAAAATGGGTGTCCAGCTCACTTACGATATCCTTGATTTGCAGAAATGTGCGCTGCTTTGGATTGTTATTCTTTCCTCCGTAAAAGAGGTAGAGGATTGTCATAACAATGTAGCACTGTAAAAAAGCTTCCACCAGACGGGCACTGGATGCAACACTTTCACGGATGTCGCGCAATGAAAAGCTTAGAAGGTCGTTGTCTATATCCGGAACAAGATATACAGTATGGGGAATATCCACAAGGGTAAAGCCCAACTCCTCCCCAAAGGACTCAAGCATATCCCGCACTTCGCTGTCTTTGTAGTCTGAATATAGGTAGGGGTCGTCCTTGTCGTGCAGCTTCCCGTCCTCAATCAGTTTTCTGTAGATTTTAAGCGCTCGTCTCATGTTTACTCACCTCAAAGGATAGATTGTTTATAGATATCAAGTCGTAGCTAAAGATTCTGTCGGATTTTTCCACTGATACGGTAAGCACTGAATAAAAGCTTGGATCCCTATCCTCGATACAGCTGAGGCAATAGGACAGGTCAAACTCACCGTTACAGTCCATTGTACGTATGCCCTCCTGTAGCCAACGGCTTATATCGATAACCTTGTATTCATAAAGTTTTAGCATTGTCAGATAGAGCATCCGGTTTTCCAGTAAATCATTAAAACTGGGTGTTGTACGTAGGTGTTCAAAAAAATCGTCAAAGAAAAAGCCATCCTTGTTTTGGGACGCAAAGTTAAGAAGGGAGTTAATAATACGGACATAAGCACTGTTTTTGCGCTCAATAGACTGCCTAAACATCTCCTCCTCGGCCATCTCGTCGTTTTCCAGAAGGAAGTTCTCCTCCTCCTCTTTTATCTTGGACTGGGTGTCGTAGATGAGGTTGAGGTTTAGAAACCGGTTCATTGCAGGTAACAAGAGAGGATTAAGTAATTTGTTTACAATGCTATTCAGGTCATTTTCTGACATTATTTCAACTTGTGCCATAGGGCTAAGTATTTTTTCTTCAAAGTTATAGGTCTTTATTCTGTTATAGGCTATAGAGTCGGAAAGTACTTCCAGGTAGAGTTTCTTTAAGGATTTACACTCTGTGAGGAGTGTCCTTTGGTAATCCAGGGCGGTCTCTACGTTTGCAGTAATTGTAGCAATTTCAAGTTTTGCGGTTTTAAGTTTATCGTCAAGATCCCCAGAGCGCCGCTCCTCCCCGTTTAGGCGTTCTGCGGCTAGGGCAATCATCTCACTGATCTCTTTCATAGTGTCGTATTCCTGTTCAAGCAATGAGTTAATTTCTCGAATTAGGGTATCGTACTCTTCACCTGAAATAGTTGAGACACTGTTGCGCAGTTGAGCAATAAACTGCATGAGTTCGTTGCGTTTATTGATAAGCATCCGGATAAGTTCTTTGCTCTGAGATACCGCTTTTTTGTAGTTCTTCTTACTGATGAGCATTTTAAGCTTGATTTCTTCTATCTCAAAGCCCAGCTCATCGTCCACTTCCTTAGTGCGGAACATGAAATTATAGCCCTGTCTGGTGAGCTCGTAGACAATCTTGTGATCCACATTAATCTTGTCCGAGATGAGTCGGATTGGGACATCCACAAGACCCCTGCCATAGTGCATAACGGAGTATAGGCGTCTGTCCCCTTTGTTTTGCAAAATATCCTTAACTAAGTAACGGGTTAAGGTTTCAGCCTCTTCAATGGAGTAGTTCTTTTTGTACTCCGGGAGTATATCACGGACAAATGCCGATATTGACTCAATTGTGCAGTCCTGATTTTCTGTCAGTGTGGTCTCCATAATAAAGTTGAGAATTGAGAGGATGATGTTGTCCAGCTCATACTTTTCAAAGGCTCTCTCAATGTCCTCTGAGGTGTTCCGTCGGTTTACTATGGAGTCCACTACTGCGGCCAGCTCCATCCTTTTTTCAAAGCCTGATAGGAAATCTGGTATCATGGTCTAAAACCCTCCCCTTTGACTCTTGTAAGAAGCTTGTCCAACCTCTGATAGTGCATAATTTCCTGGGGTATGTACTTACTTTGTGTAAGAATACTGCAGATATCCTCCTGAATTTTGGGACTAAAGCAGCAGAGAAAGTCTGCCATATCGGAGGGGACAGCCTGGTTGTGCTTTACTTTACCAAGGGTTGAGGATCCGTGCGCCAGCATCTCCTCATAGAGTTCATGAAATAGGGCTATATTCAGGGTAGGGTTTGCTTTGCGCACGCGTAAGAACAGCTCTATTCCCATATAGTCCAGGTCCCCAAAGTACAGGTAGTGGACGTCATCACCATAGTTTAGGATTCCATAATCTGTAAGGGCGTCTTTCCTGTTTATTTTGTTGCCCTCACCATAGAGGATAGCATCTATCTGTCTATCAAAAAGGGTACAACGATAGCGTCGCAGGGATAAGATCCGCCGCAACGTAAACCAGGTATCCTTATTTTCAATAATTAGCACGTTCATTTTCTGATTCTGATTATCCACATAATCAAAGAAAGGTTCAGGTGTTAGATAGTAGTTTAGCCGCCCCCTCAGCCCGTTGAAACTGAGTACTGCTTTGGCGAGGGAGGTGTCTAGCATTTTTTCATCAGTCCATATCGAGTAAGATCTCTCGTTTTTTGACATGGGAGCTTCCAGTAGACAGCTGTCCTTAATTAGGTAGTTGCAGAGAGGCCAGATAACTTGCCTATGTTTTTTATATAGGTTGATGTTTTCCAAATAACCGGAGATATTCATGCTGGGGTGTAACGTCTTGATTTCCTCTACGTAGGGCTGGTTGTCCTCCGATTCACGGAGAATCCTGTACTTTAGGCTAAGAGCAGGGACTTTCCCGTTGGTATCCTGCTTCCTGCCTGCCGGTTTTATTGTCCCATCTAGGATTAGCTCGTTTATTGTCTGAAAAAAAAGGGCGTAGTCAACAGACCCCACAAGCTTTTCCAACTCGTTTAGGTCAATAAAAACCTTTTGAAAATTTAACAGTTGACTCTTAAGCTGTCCTATTAAAATTCCCATAATATTAATCAGCCCACTTGCGGAATGCGCGTGTCTTCATAAATAGACTGGACGTCTATATTGTTGTAAGCTTCTGTTTTCTCAACAGATATCTTAGCTTTGTACTCATTAAGAATGTCGTCAAAATCTTCAACGCAGTAGAGCTGCTTGATGCTTTCAAGGTTTTCATCCAGGTAGGTTTTATCGAGTGGTAGGCGGTTTACAATGCAGAGGGTTCCTTGGATTTCGAGGATATCGCTGGATTCGTTTTCCCCCAAAGCAGCAGTCGCATTGTAGTAGGCATCGGGCATCTCCCCTTGGGTGAAGGTGATGGTGTTGTTGTTGATACCGGTGTCCTGGTTATATTCCGTCATAAGTGTTTCGAAGTCCCCGCCGTCCTCTATGCGTGAGAGGATGTCCTCCATGAGGACTCTGTATTCGGCAATTGTGGCGTCATCCAGGGGTGTTCCTTCCTCATCAAATAGATACACCATAATGTGGCGTGTGCGCAGATAATTAGAGTAAAAGCGCTCGGCCACCGCGGTGTATTCCGGCTCCCTCTCCCCGCCTTCAGCGTATAAGCTCTGGTATATCTTAAAGTAGGCCTCAGGGCCTGTAAGAATGTATGTGTAAAGTTCCCTGTCAATGCCGGCAAGAGCCAGCTGTTTTGCAAAGGCCTCCTCACCGCCAGTCTGCTCAATGGTCTCCTCCACGGTCTCTTCAATGAAGGCAAGTTCCTCCTCCGTCAGAGTAAGTCCAAGTTCCTCACCATATTTTTGTACGCTTCTGTAGAGGACTATGCTGTCGGTGGCTTGGTCTTTAAAAAAATCATCGGGTTTGGCGTTGTCGATGGGCTCTTCCCAGTCAACTATCTTGCCCCCGTAATACTCAAATGCGTCCAACATGGATACAAGCTGGTATCTGAACTCCATTAGACCTATGTTTTCACCGTCCACAATCAGAACAGCAGCCGGAGATGGATCAGGGGGCGCTGTTTCACAGGATGTGAATGATAGTAATAAAACGGTTATCAAGAGCGATGCCAAGAGTGGGCGGATAAATCTCAATATGAACACTCCTCCTAGGTAGTTTACATAACGATTATAGCACTGTACCGCTGCAAAGTATAGCGAATATTGCGAATTAAACGCCGGACCCGGTCCCCTGTTTAAAAGCTGCACAATCAAAGGAGTCCTTTGATTATGAGCGTTATTACGTAGAGAACGGGTTGGTGCAGGATGTAAATAATAAGAGTGTTGCGGCCGATTGCGGCAAAAACCGGAACCTTAAACGTGTAGAAACTTTCTGGGAGCCTGCGCTCCACAATGTAGCTTCCAGCCCAGGTACCCGCAAGGTAAATAAAGATCCATGGAAGGATTGGAAAATAGTCCGCTGATGCAAAACCCTCCGGCCTGAAGCCGAGCCACCAGAGAAAATTTACATTGTAGTAGCGCGAGGTGAAGACCATGGCGCATAAGTAGAGCACAATGTAGATTACTATGAGTGCGGGGCGGGACACCTTGTCCAACAGTGGCCTTAGGAGTAAGTAGATGATTGGTGCCAAGCCCAGGAAGTGAATAATGCCGAACCACACAGGCATAGCCATGAAGAAGGTAACCACGGTGATGCCGACCCCAAAGGCCAGCAGTAGCAGCCCCCGCTTGAGGTTGTTCCGGGAAAACCTACAGCTGATGCCCGAGACAAATATAAATATACCTGCAAAAAGTGGCTGCAGGATAGCGAGTACCGGATTAAAAATAAGACCGGGAGGTGCACCTACAAATGCAACTAGGTCAAAACCAAAGTGGTATAGGACCATGAGGAAAATTGAGATCCCTCTGAGGCCGTCAATTATTTGAATGCGCCCTTTGGAGTCCTTAATGATGAGCGGCCTCATACGTTGAAGCGGAATAGGATTACGTCGCCGTCTTTGACGGTGTATTCCTTGCCTTCAGAGCGGTATATGCCCTTTTCCTTTGCTTTTGCTATGGAGCCGGTGCTCACGAGGTCATCATATGATACAACCTCCGCACGGATAAATCCCCGCTCAAAGTCCGAGTGGATTTTTCCGGCTGCTTGGGGTGCAAGAAGACCACGTTTTATGGTCCATGCACGTACCTCCGGCTCACCCGCAGTGAGGTATGAAATAAGCCCAAGTAGATGATAACTCTTTTGAATGAGGCGGTTGAGGCCGGACTCTGTAAGACCAAGGTCCTCAAGGAACATCAGCTTATCTTCGCCTTCAAGGGAGGATATCTCCTCCTCCAGCTTTGCGCATATGGGGAGGGCCTCAGCGCCTTCGGCTTCAGCGTGCTTAAGTACTGTGTTGTAGTAGTCATTTGTGTCCTTGTTACGAAATCCGGTTTCATCCATGTTGGCGGCGTAGAGGACCGGTTTTTGTGTCAGGAGCTCAAAGGTGGGCATGAGCTCCTCCTCAGCGGGGTTGTCCGGCGCAAAGGACCGAGCGGTGTGTCCTGCGTCCAAGTGGACCCGCAGACGCTCCATGAGCTCTGCCTGAGCTACAAGGGACTTGTCCCCTTTTGACGCCTTCTTAGCCCTGTCTATCTGACGAGTTAGGGCCTCCAGGTCTGAAAGGATGAGTTCTGTGTCGATGATTTCAATGTCACGCAGAGGGTCGGTTGAACCCTCTACGTGAGTAACATTTGCGTCATCAAAACAGCGCACTACGTGTACAACGGCGTCCACAGACCGGATGTGGCTTAGAAATTTGTTTCCGAGCCCCTCACCTTTTGAGGCCCCCTTTACGAGCCCGGCTATGTCAACGAACTCAACAATGGCGGGTGTCACCTTTTTGGGGTTATACATTTTGGCCAGAGCGTCCAGACGGGAGTCCGGAACGGCCACAACGCCGATGTTGGGGTCTATTGTGCAGAAGGGGTAGTTTGCAGATTCCGCACCTGCATTTGTAATAGCGTTAAATAGTGTGGACTTTCCTACATTGGGCAGTCCTACAATGCCTAGTTTCATGAGGGGGGCCTCCTTATAATTGGCTTGGTTATGCTTCCATGATTATCGGAAGAATCATCGGGCGACGCCTTGCTTTTCTAAAGAGGTGGTCGCTGATTTTACCTTTGATTGCGGCTTTCATAGCGGTCCAGTCGCGTTTTTCAAAGTTGCCGTTCTCAAATACGTTAAGGGCGATTCTTTCAAGGTCCGACATGAGGTCCTCCGTCTCCTTGTCATAGACAAAGCCCCTTGAGATGGCGCTTGGGCCGGTCATGAGCTCGCCTGTGGCGGAGTTCAAGGTCATGGCAATGATAATGAGACCGTCATCTGCGAGGACGCGTCTGTCACGCATAATAGCACTACCGGAATCCCCTACAACCGATCCGTCTATGAGGAGAGATCCGTTTGGAATATTACCGGCAAGCTTTGCAGTTTTGGCGGTAAACTCTACAGTGCGACCGTTTTCACCGATGAAGATGTTTTTCCGGGGAACACCCATGGTTTCTGCGAGGTTTGCGTGTGAGTTTAGATGCCTGTATTCACCGTGGATGGGAACAAAGTATTTGGGGTTTGTCAGCCCAATCATTAGCTTTAGTTCCTCTTTGCAGGCATGTCCGGACACGTGGAGTTCATTTAGGCGTTCGTATACAACCTCTGCACCCTTGCGGAAGAGCTCGTTTATGAGCCTTGAGATAGTTTTTTCATTACCCGGGATGGGTGATGCGGAGATAATTATTTTGTCATTTGAGTCTATTTCAACCTGGCGATGATTGCCAAAGGCCATTCTGTTAAGGGCTGAGAGGGTCTCGCCCTGGCTGCCGGTGGTAATGATGACAAGCTTGTTGCGGGGTACTCCGCCTATGCGAGCCATGTCAACAAGAGTGCCCTCAGGAATTTTGATATAGCCAAGTTTCATGGCGATGTTCAGGACGTTTTCCATAGAGCGACCTGAGATTGCAACTTTTCTGCCTACATTAACGGCGGCCTCTATGATCTGTTGTACCCTGTGGACGTTTGAAGCAAAGGTTGTGACAATCAGGCGTTTTTTGCAGCCCTTAAAAAGGTTGTCAAAGGTCTCACCTACGGTACGTTCAGACATGGTGTAGCCGGGGCGCTCAACATTTGTTGAGTCTGAGAGCAGAGCAAGAACGCCCTGTTTGCCAAGTTCTCCAAAGCGGGCAAGGTCAATCATCTTGCCCTGCACCGGAGTGGGGTCAATTTTAAAGTCACCTGTGTGGATGACTGTGCCCAGTGGTGTGAAGATGGCCAGTGCCAGGGCATCCGGAATGGAGTGGTTTACGTTGATAGCTTCAACAATAAACTTGCCCAGAGTAAGAACGGTTCCGGGGTTGATTACCTTAAGCTTTGTGGATTTGAAAATGCCTGCTTCCTCAAGCTTACCCTGAATGAGCCCGGCTGCCAGCGGTGTGGCATATACGGGAGGGTTTATGTCCTTTAGGACATAAGGTAACGAGCCTATGTGGTCCTCATGACCGTGGGTAATGACTATTCCACGTATGCGGTTCTTGTGCTTTTTGAGGTATGAGATGTCGGGAATGACCAAGTCAATTCCGAGCATATCCCCGTCTGGAAAGCCCATTCCGCAATCCACAACAAGAATATCCCCACCGAATTCATACACGTAGATATTTTTTCCTATCTCGTGCATGCCCCCAAGAGGTGTGATTTTTAATTTTTCTGCCATATGTTTACAGATCTCCTTAAATTTGGTGCACAGTAGAATACCGCTATGCAGAAGCACAGCGTTCATATGTGGACCGTTAAAATATTATATAAATGTAGAGCCATAGCTATACATGTAAATACATAAAAAGTTAAATGCAATATTTAACAATAGTTAATACTATTATAACACCATAAGTCCCTTATGTATACATTTAGGACCAAAATTTTTTGGGTACCTCCCGAAGGAAGTACCCAAATTAACTACTTTGTGTTATCAACAAACGTTAGATGGTTGTCCTTTGCGAATTTCTCTAGCTGGGTCTTATAACCATCAAAAAATTCCTTTTCCTTGCTCTTCTCAAAAATGATAGGTACGGGTGCGCCGGAGGACTCAATGGTAATTTTTTCAGACTCTGTGGGTTTACGCAGGAAAGCTTTAGCCTCATATTTGTCAAACTGGATGCGCCTGATTTTGTCAGCTGTCAGGTTGACGTTGCGGTATTGGTTTCCCATAAGTACAGTTGCGATGATTTCTGTTTTATCACAGATTAGATGATTCTTTGCCATAAAAATATGTGCCTCCTTCAAAATACAAAGGTATTGAAAAATATATTCAAGTTGTATTATACACATTTTTTTCCACAAATCAAGAGTGTAGGAGTTTTTTGCACCCGTTTTTGTTGTTTTTATCTATGCCTTCTGATATAATAATCTGTATTACATTGATGGACTGTCGGAGGTGAGTAGTTGAAGAAGAACAGGATAATGAGACTCCTGGAGCCCGGAATGAGGGCGTATTTTATCATTTTCCTCCTTTTTTGCACGGCACTTCTCTGGATTGACCCCCTTATTGCTGCCGCAGGTTATGCTCTTATTATAGTGGAGTATCTGGTATACAGGCGTGTAGCGGCAAGGCGGAGGCGTGAAATACTCGGCTACATTGATAGCGTCACCGCTAGTGTTGGTGATATAAGGGTGGGTTCGGTAAGCTCGCTCCCCTTCCCTACTGCTATAATCCGGCCTGAAACCGGTGAAATAGCTTGGAACAACGACCTCTTTCAAGCAATGACAGGTGAGCGCAAGCACATCTTTGATGTGAAGATCGGAAAGGTCATTCCAAACCTGGACCTGCGCTGGCTCATAGAGGGGAAGAGTGAAGCACCTTCAGATATTGAAATTGGCGGCCGGGTATACAATGTGTACGGAAGCACTGTGCGTGCTCAAGTATCGGGCGGCGTCCTAGCCACCCTAAACTTTGTTGACTGTACTGACTTGAAGCAGACAAAGTTTCTCTATGAGGAGTCCCGTCCGGTTGTTGCCATAGTCCTCATAGACAACTATGATGAAATAATGAAAAATCTCAGCGGAAATGAATCCAGCAAACTCCTGGTGGACATAAATGATAAAGTGGAGGCCTGGGCGGATCAAAAGGACACCCTCATCATAAAGTATGATAGGGATAGGCTACTCCTCGTAATGGAAAAGAAGAAACTCGCCCAATTGACTGAGGATAAGTTTGCAGTTCTGGATGCCTCTAAGGCCATCTCCTCAGACCCTATTCCCCTTACACTCAGTGTGGGAGTTGGCGTTGAGGGGGAATCTTTTTCGGAAAACTTCAGGTACGCCCAACTGGCTATTGACATGGCACTCAGCAGGGGTGGGGACCAGGCAGTCATTAAGGACCGCCAGAACTTTAAGTTTTATGGTGGACAGACACAGGAACTTCAAAAACGCACCAAAGTCAAGAGCAGAGTTATGGCCAACGCACTCAAACAGCTGGTGCTTGACTCAAGTATCATCCTCATTATGAGCCACAAGATGTCTGATCTGGACAGCATCGGTGCCGCCGCGGGGGTTGTGAGCATTGCCCGCAAGCTGGGCAAAAAGGCCTACATTGTGGTGGACCGCAACAAAACAGCCGCAGCACAACTCCTGTCAAGACTTGAAAATACCCCTGAGTACAAGGATGTCATAGCATCACCTACGGACGCCATTCTAATGGCTGACAGCAAGACTCTACTCATAGTGGTGGACGTAAACCGCCCTGAGGTTGTTGAGTCGGAGGAGCTTTTATTGTCGTGTAATAGAGTGGCCGTCATAGACCACCACCGCCGTTCCGCCAGTTATATAGACAACGCGGCACTGAACTTTCATGAGCCCTATGCGTCATCGGCATCGGAGCTTGTCAGTGAGCTCCTCAGTTACATGAGTGAGGGTCCCCCAATTCTTAAAATTGAAGCGGAGGCTATGCTCGCTGGTATAGTCCTTGACACCAAAAACTTCTCAATGCGCACCGGAGTCCGCACTTTTGAAGCGGCAGCTCGTCTGCGTATGGCCGGAGCGGACACCATAGACATCAAACGCCTCTTCCAGGTGGACTTTGACAGCTGTGTAGACCGCTATGACATTGTGCGCCGTACCAATATGTTCCGTGGCTCCATAGCCATCTCACTATCTGAAAACACTGTAGACCGCACCATAGCTGCACAAGCAGCGGATGAGCTTTTAAATATTCAGGGAGTTCTGGCATCCTTTGTCCTGTTTCCGGAGGGCAACCGTGTCATAGTATCAGCCAGGTCACTGGGTGCTGTAAACGTACAGGTGATCCTTGAAGAATTTGGCGGCGGTGGTCACATGAATATGGCCGGCGCCCAAGTGGAGGGAAAATCCCCTGAGCTTGTACTCAGTGAGCTCTACCTAGCGGTGGATGAATACCTCAAAACAAACAAAATACAATAGGAGGACAATATGAAATTAATTTTACAGGCCGACGTAAAGGGTCAGGGGAAAAAGGGAGATATAATCAACGTATCTGATGGATACGCAAGAAACTACCTACTGCCAAGAAACCTCGCAATCATTGCAACTCCGGATGCTCTTAACTCCGTTATTATTAGGGATAAGGCCCTCAAGGCTCAGGAGGAGCGTGAAAAGGAGCGCCTCCGCGGTGTAGCAAAGGACATGGAGAGCAAGGTTACCCGTATCACAGCTAAAGCCGGCGCCCACGGAAAGCTGTTTGGATCTGTCACATCAAAAGAGATAGCTGACGAACTACAAAAACAACACAACATTCAGATAGATAAGCGGAAAATAGTACTGGAAGAGTCAATCAAGCAGTACGGAAGCTATGAAATTCCCGCAAAACTGGGGTATGAAATAAATGCAGTTATATTTGTTAATGTTACTGAGGAGTAGGATGAAGACAGATGGATGAGTTACTGGGCCGGCGCATGCCGTCAAGTATAGAAGCGGAACAATCTGTGGTGGGCTCCATGATAATAGACTCGCGCTGCGTGCCCGAGGTTATTGAAATCCTAAAAGCTGAGGACTTCTACATAGAGCAGAACAAGGTGATCTATGAAACAATCCACTACATGTTTAGCTACTCTGAACCAATAGATCCGGTCACAGTACTTGACCGCATGAAGTCACGGGGGGTCTTTGATGACCGCACAAGCCGTGACTACATCATGCAGTTGATGGACGTCACACCTACTGCCGCAAACGTGCGCTATTACGCGGGAATTGTAAGGGACAAAGCCCTCCTGAGGCAGATGGCAAACGCCAGTGGTGAGATTTCAACCCTCGTCTACAATGAGGAGGGCCAGGCATCAGATATACTTGAGTTAGCAGAGCAGAAGATCTTCTCCATAAGACAGGGCCGCTCGGACCAGAGCTTTTCAACAATATCGTCTGTACTCATAGACGTCTATGAAAACTTAAATGAGCTGGCTAAAAACAAGGGGCAGATCCCCGGAATCACCACTGGCTTTCCTGACATTGACAATATGATATCCGGTCTCAACAAGACTGACTTTGTACTTGTGGCTTCCCGCCCAGGTATGGGTAAGACCGCTATAGCACTGAACATGGCCCTTGCGGCCGCCAAAAAACAGGAGAAGGCCGTGGTCATATTCTCCTTGGAGATGTCAAAGGAACAGCTGGCAACGCGTCTGCTCTCCAGTGAGTCGTTTGTGGACTCAAAGAAGCTCATAACCGGAGACCTTGGGGACAACGACTGGACCAAGATAGCCGTAGCATCGGAAAGCCTCAGCCGCTGTGATATCCGCATTGATGACAACCCCACCGTCACACCGGCGGAAATGAAAGCAAAGTGCCGTAGAGTGGATAATCTTGGCCTCATCATAATAGACTACCTACAGCTCATGTCACTGGGCGGACGCAAAAGTGACAACCGCGTTCAGGAGGTCAGTGAGATGTCCCGATCTCTTAAAATCATGGCTAAAGAGCTGAATGTACCGGTACTCTGTCTCAGCCAGCTCTCCCGTGCAAATGAAAAGCGTACCGACAAGCGCCCCATGCTGTCGGACCTCCGTGAATCCGGCGCCATAGAGCAGGACGCAGACATAATCATGTTCCTCTACCGTGACGACTACTATAATGACGACACGGACCGCCGCAACATAGCTGAGGTAATCATAGCCAAAAACCGTCATGGTTCCACAGGCACAGTCGAGCTGCAGTTTGTACCTCAATATACGGTATTTGCCTCTCGAGACAACATCCACAGGGAGTGATAAAAATCAACCAAAGCATTGGCGCATTCCTAAATAAGCTCCTGGACACTGCCGGAAGGCACAAGATGTTTGAGCCGGGGCGTGGAGTCCTTGTTGCCCTATCGGGTGGTGCTGACTCCGTTGCACTCGCTGCGGCTCTATTGGAGCTGTCCTCCCGCTTGGGAATAGAGGTCTCCGCCGCGCACCTAAACCACTGCCTGAGAGACGCTGAGTCAGATAGGGATGAGCAGTACGTCCGGGACTTCTGTGCTAAATATGACATACCGCTGGTGGTGGAGAGCTATAATATTAAGGAACTGGCACTGGAGAAGCGCATGGGGATTGAGGAGGCGGCAAGGCTCGTCCGCTACAATTTTCTTGAGGGGAGCGCTGAACGCCTAGGCTGCGGAAGTATTGCCACAGCACACAACGCAAACGACAACGCGGAGACAATGATTTTTAATCTGGCCAGAGGTACAGGACTCCGGGGTCTCTGCGGCATACCACCTGTACGCGGGAACATAGTGCGCCCCTTAATAGATATAACACGCAGTGAGATTGAACACTACCTCAACCTCCGTGGCATACCGTATGTAACGGACAGCACAAATGCAGACTCCACCTACACCAGGAATAGGATCAGGCACTCCGTATTACCTGTCCTATTAGATATTAATCCATCATTTGTTGAAAAGGCTCGGGACACAGCCGCCCTCTTGACGGATGACGCAGACACCCTGGATGCAATTGCCACGGGAGTGCTAGCCACCATGGCACAGCCTAAGACAGAACCATCGCCTACCTCTGTCCTACTCAGTGTGGATAAACTTTTAGAGTTGACTCCATCGTTATCGGGTAGAATTGTTATTGAGGCCAACCGCAGTATAGGCGGAGCTGAGCTCTCAAAACGCCATATTGAAGCGGTACTTGCGCTGGCAAGGGGAGAAAATCCATCGGCATCGCTAAACCTTCCCTCATATGTTGTTGCAAAGCGCAAATACAGTGATATAATATTGGAACGGTCTGAAAAACATGCGGACCCTCACGTTTCCCAAAACACGCAACCTCGCAATCTGTCCCTGGGTGAAAATAACTTTGGGACATGGGTAATAAAGCTCGAGCTTGTTGGGGATAAGGGCTCCATAGAGACACAGCCCCATGGCGCCGCCATTGTTACACCACGGTTACTTGAATTTGGACTTAGCATCAGGCAAAGGGAACCTTCTGACACAATAGCCCCCAAAGGTAGGGGTTGGGGAAAAAGTCTGAAGAAGCTCTTTATTGATATGAAGATTCCGCGTGAGGAACGGGATAGGATCCCGGTAGTAACTTACAAGGGTCAGGTGGTAGCGGTACCAAACCTAGCACCGGACAAAAAATTTGCCGTAAATTCCTCCCCCGCTATAAAAATAACGTTCGAAAACCAGAAAAATGGAGAGTATGGGTATGCAAAAAGAAAATAATATGCAGAAGGATCTGGCGAAGATCCTATTTACAGAAGCGGATATCAAAGAGAGAGTTCAAAGCCTTGCCGAGCAGATTACTGCTGACTATCGTGGAAAAACTCCCCTTCTAGTCAGTATTCTGAAGGGCTCGTTTATATTTATGGCAGACCTCGTACGGGACCTGGACATTGGCTGTACCATAGACTTCATGGTGGTCTCCTCATACGGTACCAAGTCCAAGTCAACCGGAGCCGTAAAAATAATTAAGGACCTCGATGCAGATATTGAAGGTAAGGACATACTTTTGGTTGAGGACATTCTTGACAGCGGGTTGACCTTAAGTTATATTAAGGGAATAATGGAAACAAAAATGCCGGCATCGCTACGCATATGCACCCTGCTGGACAAACCCAGCCGCAGAACGGCTGACATAACAGCTGACTATATCGGGTTTACCATCCCCGACGAATTCATAGTTGGATACGGCCTGGATTACGCAGAAAAGTATCGCAATCTTCGGGAGATCGGGGTACTCAATCCGTCCATATATGAGGGCGAATAAAGGAAGTGAGTTTATTTGAAAAAAACTAATCTGAAGGATATCGGATTCTACGTGCTGGTAATAGTAATCCTACTCGGAACAATCTATGTTCTATACCAGTCAGCTAAGCCCGTAGAAGCCATATATTCCGACGTGTACCGGCATTTCCGTGAGGAAAGCGTCACAGAGTTTACAATAGAGGGAAACATTCTTACCGCAAAACTTAAGGACGGCACATTGATCCAACACACCATCCCCTATATGACAATCTTTTACGAGGATCTGGGTGAAACCATAAGGGGCCAGTTGGACGCCGGCATTATTCAACAGAACAACTATATTGAGGGTTTTGAGACCCCCTGGTGGATGATGTTTGTGCCATACCTCGTGGTTGTGGTTATATTTGTGCTGCTGTGGTACTTCCTGTTTAACAAAAGCGGAGTGGGCGGCGGAGGTGGCGGTGCAAATAACGCCATGAAGTTTGGTAAAGCCCGCACCCGTCTGGGAACTGATGAAAAGAAGAAGATCACCTTTGCGGATGTAGCCGGAGCTGAGGAGGAGAAGTACGAACTCCAGGAGATCGTAGAATTCCTTAAGAGCCCCAAACGCTTTGTTGAGCTTGGCGCACGTATACCTAAGGGAGTATTGCTGGTGGGCCCTCCGGGAACCGGTAAGACCTACCTTGCAAAAGCAGTTGCCGGTGAGGCCGGAGTTCAGTTCCTTTCCATATCCGGATCTGACTTTGTTGAGTTATACGTGGGTGTAGGTGCATCCAGAGTACGTGACCTCTTTGACCAGGCCAAGAAGGCCGCCCCATCAATCATCTTTATAGATGAAATTGACGCCGTCGGACGTCAGCGTGGCGCCGGAATGGGCGGAGGACATGATGAGCGCGAGCAGACCCTAAACCAACTCCTCGTAGAGATGGACGGTTTTGGAAATAACGAGGGCGTCATCATAATGGCCGCCACAAATAGGCAGGACATACTTGACCCCGCACTGATGCGTCCCGGCCGCTTTGACAGACAGGTATACGTAGGATTACCGGATGTCCGCGGACGCGAAGCTGTTCTAAAAATTCACTCAAAGGGCAAGCCCCTTGACGCCAGTGTTGATCTTTCAATTGTGGCCAAGACCACAGGTGGGTTCTCCCCTGCTGACCTTGAAAACCTCCTGAATGAGTCGGCACTTCTGGCCGCCAGAATGAAGCGCAAGGTCATCAACATGGAGGACATGGAGGAGGCTATGATCAAGGTCATAGCGGGCCCTGCCAAAAAGAGCCGCGTAATATCGGATCAGGAGCGCAAGCTCACAGCATTCCATGAGGGCGGACACGCAATTGTAATGAAAAACCTCGCCCACCATGACCCCGTACACCAGATCTCAATTATACCCCGTGGTGCCGCGGGTGGTATGACAATATCGCTCCCAAGTGAGGACCGCTTCTTCATGTCAAGAAGTGAGATGTTTGACAGGATTGTAAGTCTTCTCGGCGGACGGGTATCGGAAAAGCTTGTACTTGACGATATCTCAACAGGCGCATCAAATGACATTCAGAGGGCAACAGACATTGCCCGTAAAATGGTAACACGTTACGGTATGAGTGAAAGCCTCGGCCCAATAGCCTTTGGTTCGGAGCATGACGAGGTATTCCTCGGCAGGGACTTCACCTCCACCAGAAACTACTCTGAAAACGTGGCCTCTGCAATAGACTCGGAGATTAAGAGCATAATAGACAAGGCATATGTGCGCTGTGAGGAGATCCTCAAACAGCACATTGACAAGCTCCATGCTGTTGCAAACTATCTGCTTGAGCATGAAACAATGGATGGTATCACCTTTAACACCTACTTTGAAACCGGTTCTTTTGACTCCGGAGAGCAGTACGAGGACGTCATGATGCCCGACTTCATGAGTTAATGGTACTAAATAAGGGGAGGCCAAATGGTCCCCTCTTGACAAATATGATATAATATTCTGCGTCGGTGTTAACACAATATTAACATTAAGACGCAGGTGTTATGGTATACTTAGCTGGAATTTTTAAGTTTACTTACGCGGTTTCGCGTGGAGGGGAAAACGAATGATTGAAGTAAGCAGCCTCACAAAGCAATATGGCGACAAGCGCGGTGTAGATGACATTTCATTTCTCATAAATGAGGGTGAGATTGTCGGATTTCTAGGCCCCAACGGCGCCGGGAAAACTACTACTATGAACATTATTACCGGGTACCTCTCAGCTTCATCAGGAACAGCAAAGGTTGCAGGTATAGACATACTTGAAGACCCAATTGCTGCAAAAAGGCACATAGGGTACCTCCCAGAGCATCCACCTCTCTATTTGGACATGAAGGTATCTGAGTATCTCGATTTTATTTTTGATCTCAAAGGCGCCAAAGTTCCAATGAAGCAAAAACATATCAAGGACATATGTGAGCTTGTAGGCGTTGAACAGGTATATGGCAGAATTATTCGAAACCTATCTAAAGGATACAGGCAGCGTGTTGGTCTGGCACAGGCGCTGATTGGAGATCCTGATGTTCTGGTTTTGGACGAGCCCACCGTTGGCCTAGATCCACGTCAGATCGTAGAGATTAGAAACGTCATAAAGATGCTGGGTAAGAGCAGAACAGTCATCCTATCAACACACATCCTACCTGAGGTTGAGGCGGTATGTGAGCGGGTACTCGTTATAAACAAGGGTAAAATTATAGCAGATGATGCCCCGCAAAACCTGGCCGGCAAGGTGTCCGGTGAGCACAAACTTGCTTTGCGTGTTTCAGGCGCTAAAAACAGTGTAGGACAACTGTTACGTTCAATTGACGGTGTTAGGGCAGTCACCCCGCTCGCTGACCGTGAGCCCGGTGCTTCAGACTTTTTAGTTGAGTCCGTCCCATCAATAGACATACGTAAGCCAATGTTCACAGCTCTGTCACGTGCAGGATACCCAATCCTAATGATGCGTCCACAGGACATGTCGCTTGAGGACATATTTATGTCCCTCACAGACGACAGCGCAGCCCATGAATAATCAAGGAGGGCATATAAAGATATGTTAGCTGTATTTAAAAGAGACTTACGTAGCTACTTTACTTCCCCGCTCGGTTACGTATTTATCGCCGCATTTCTGGTAGTACTGAACGCCTTTTTCTTTATTAATAATATTTTGAGCGCATCATCCAGTCTGGCCCCGGTGTTTGGATTCATGCAGTTTATCCTAATATTTGTAACTCCCATTCTCACCATGAGACTTTTCAGTGAGGAGTTCAAACAGAAGACAGACCAGCTGCTCCTGACATCGCCCACAAGTGTCTACAAAATAGTAATGGGTAAGTTCCTTGCAGCTCTTGCAATGTTTAGCGTTGTTATTTTGTTTACGTTGCTCTACCTTATCATTGTATCAGCTTATGGTCAGCCAAACGTAAAACAGCTTTTGGCAAACTATATCGCCATCTACTGTGTTGTATCGGCCTTCCTTGCAATCGGCCTTTTCATTTCATCCCTAACTGAAAACCAGCTTATTTCAGCTGTACTTGCTCTGGCAGTCTTCCTTGGGCTTTACCTTGTGGACTACTCAGGTATCGGCCAGACCAACCCAATAGTTAACAATTTCCTATATGCCATTTCAATGTATAGGCGCTATGAGAGCATAGGCCGCGGAGTATTGGCGGTCAACGATCTCATCTATTATGTCAGTGTAGCCGCAATATTCCTTTTTCTCACCACCCGTGTCATTGAGAAAAAGCGCTGGAGCTGATGAAGGAGATAGATGATGAAAAAATTTAAATTATCCGGACAGAAAGTAAAATATGGGTCAATCACCGCAATATTCACAGTTTTGTTTGTGGCGGTTGCAGTGGTACTAAACGTCTTTGCAGGTGTTGCTACAGACCGCTTTGGACTAAGATTTGACCTGACAGACAACCGTATGTATGAGATTACTGATGGCACAAAGCAGCTACTGCAACAGGACCTCAATGAGGACATCAAAATTACAATTCTCAGCACTGAGAGTCTATATATTGACAACGCCTCATTCTCCCCAATCCGTGAGGTAATACTTAGGTACGTAGCCCTATCAAACGGTAAAATATCCGTGGACTATGTGGACCCATATATCAACCCTGAAGTTGTTGAAAAGTATGACGACATCAGCACACCTACCTACAGGGACATAATAGTTGAGAGCGGCAAAAGGTACAAAGTGCTGAACCCGGCCGATCTCTACGCCATCCGCACAGACTACCAAACAGAGCAGGAATATGTTGCCGGACTGCAAGCTGAGCAGAAGCTTTCCTCCGCCATCATGTACTGCATTATTGAGCAACTTCCACAGGCTCTGCGCGTTGTAGGACACAGTGAAACAAACACTGTTGGGCTCAACTCCCTCCTGGTTTCAGGTAACTATAAAGTTGACACCATAAACCTCTCCGTTGCAGACATCCCTGACGACTGTGAAATGCTCATAATCTCCTCCCCACGGACAGACTTCACAGTGGAAGAGATTGAAAAACTAGACGCCTACTTTGACAGAAACGGTAACGCAATTGTTCTATACGACATTAACGTGCCTGAACTTCCTGTATTTGAACGCTTTATGGCGGACTGGGGTGTGCGCTATGAGGACGTCCTAGTGGCGGACTCCAACCAGTCAATCAGCCACCCCGCAAACATTGCCCCTTCACTACTGAGTCACGCCATGACAGAAAACCTGGCATCCACCAGTGAATACGTCGTGGTTCCCGGCGCTCGTCAGATAACCCCCCTCTATGAAACATCCGGTTGGAGGACACTGAGCCCAATCCTTATATCGTCCTCAGCATCCTACGGTAAAGTCATAGACGGTACAAGCACTATAGCTGGATACAACAAGGAGGACGGAGACATAAACGGCCCATTCTTTGTAAGTATCCTGGCCGAGCAAAATAGAATAGACAACATGAATAACAACTACTCACGGATTCTTTTTTGCTCCGCCGGAATGGCAACGGATGACATCCTAAATGTGGATGCCTTCCTAAACTCAAGGTTCTTTGTACGTGCCATCAACTACATGAATGAATCCGCCGACTCAATTGTAGTAGAGCCAAAATACTATACATCGTCCCAGCTTAACATCCTAGGTGATCAAGCTAACGTTGTTTTCTGGCTACTTGTTGTTATTATCCCTGCCGGCACACTGGCTCTAGGTATATTCATTTGGGCTAGAAGGAGAAACATGTAATTATGAACAAGGCCATAAAACCAATTCTTATTACATTAGCGGCCCTTGTGCTTTTAGTTGGAGGATACCTCCTGCTAAAGCTCATCCCCCCGCTGACAGTCAGGTGGACGTCACCCCAACCACCACTCCCACCCCAGTAAAGACAACCTACCTCATCAACATAGACTACTATGACCTAAAGTATATGGAGTTTGATTTCCGTGATGACACAGACCTAAGTATAGGCGTTGTCCGCGGTGACAACATATCCTTTGACCTGGAGCCCGCACAACCCGGTTGGGACTACAGCCAGGAAAAGATGAGAGCGTCAGCATTTAATATCATATCAGTATCGGCTATAGCAGAGGTTGCCAAAGGTGTTACCAACTTTGCTGAGTATGAGTTGGACAAACCTGCCCTCAAAGCAAGGGCCATCTATGAAGGTGAAAACGGTGAGGAGTCCATAGAGCTCCACTTTGGTAAATTGACATCCCTCAAGGACTCATATTACGCCCGGGTAGCCGGTGAAGACACCGTGTACGCCGTAAGCAAATACACCGTAGAAAACCTCATGACCACTGAACTGATGTACAGGGAGATGAACTTCTTCCCGTCATACCTCAGTGAAGACAAAATGACCGTAGAGGCCGCAGGATTCATTAGCTATGTCAGGCTCCGCAATGAATCCACCGGCATGGACATTGAAATCACCAAGCGCACCGCAGATGAGCTGGAGGCCATGCCTCTAGGCTCCACCGCTTACTATATGACGAAACCTGTTGTGTCAGAATGTAATGACGCAGTAGTGGACCAAAAGATAATTAACGTAGCATCGGGACTCAACATCGTAGGAGTTGTTGCGGACAGTCCTGAGGACCTCTCCGAGTACGGACTGGATAAACCCTTTGACATCTGGTTGAAAAACACAGATGGAGAAGAGATTCACTACCTAGTGGGTAGCTTCAACGGTACCTCCGCCTATGTTATGGTTGAAGGCACCGACTCAGTTCTCTTTGCCGAGAACTTTGCATCCGGTCTCACAGACCTCAACTATGTGGATTACATGTTTAAGCTCGTCTGGATTCACAACATTGACAAAGTGAAGACCATCACATTTGACCTCAAAGGTGACAAACACCTTCTCACAATCCGTGAAAACTACAAGGATGAAGAGGGCAAACAGATCTTTGACGCAATTCTTGACGGCAAGCCCATTGAGTCAACCAATGCAAGGCGTCTCTACACCCGTGCTCTCAACATGATGATTTCCGGAGATCTCCCTGAACCCATGTCGGTGGCAGGCAAAACTGCAGACTACACCACCATAATTACCATGACTGACGGCACAAAAGAGGAGCTGAGGCTCTACGCACTCAATGAGCGGCAGTACGCTGCAAGCGTAAACGGTGCAGACCCATCCTTCTTTATCAACGTCAGTGACCTCAGAAACCTCGAAGATGCATTTGCACTCATAGCTGCCGGAGAGGAAATCCCCCGCTAGAACAATAAAACCATAACCGCAAATTCCGAGTTGATAACCTTGACATGGATTTGCGGTTATGGTAAAATTTATCTTACGCAAGTGCGGGTGTAGCTCAATGGCAGAGCACCGGCTTCCCAAGCCGGCTACGTGAGTTCGATTCTCATCACCCGCTCCATTTTAATACGTAAGGACGGGATACTTGTTTAAACAAGTATCCCGTCCTTACGTATTA
>CAZIVK010000002.1:0-19325 GCA_964542515.1 uncultured Oscillospiraceae bacterium
AAGAACCACAGGAATTCTTAGCTCCGCCAATAGAGCCCAGACCAAACTGTCTGAACTAGGGGACCTTCCCAGGCCCGGTCCTATGACACATACATCACAGTTATTTGAGACACCCAAGAGCTCACACAGTGCTTCATTGGAAAACTTTCCGTCTTTTGATTTACAGGGTATGCAGACTATCTCCTCACAGCGTGAAGCCTGTATGGCATAAATGGAATCGGGCACTGCAAGATAAACAATGCCTGAACCTGTTCTGTAAGCTGCAGACGCAGTCATAAAAGGAGCTCCGGTATATCCAACGCAGCCCCCTATTACCAGTACCTTTCCGTAGTTTCCTTTATGTGTATTTTGGGACCTTACGGGGATAACTGTATCCAGAAATGTTTGGTAAATTTTTTTAATCCCCTGCATAGCGCCCTCCTATATTTTTGCAGCTACAACCATTGCAGCAGCAGTAGTCCGGTTATGTGTTATTGAGAGTTGAAAAGAATAAGAAGCGTAGTCTGTGGACGTACTGTCATATAAAGCAAAAAAAGGCTTACCCCGTGAGTCGTGGCAAACCTCCAGATTGGAGAGAGGGATTTTTAACCCCTCCCCTAGAGCTTTTGTAAATGCCTCTTTAGCGCAGAATATACCCGCAGCGGATGAGGGGGCCATCTTTCCCTTTGACAATATATAGTCCCTCTCGCTTTTTGTGAATACCCTTTCCATAAAAAGAGGATTCTCAACGTTTTTCTCCATCCGCTCTATTTCCAGAATATCTAAACCAACACCCACGATCTCCATGTTAGGCGTCCTTAATATTTCTGGAGTTAAAGGTGCGCATAGCGGCAATGAGGCGGTCGTTAGGTTCAAAAATTAGTAGTGTTAGAACACCTGCTGTGTCAGTGTACTTAGCAAACCACCTATTTTCCGATTTTGGGGAGGAGGAGGCATCAATGCTACTGCCGATAGAGTCCGACTCATACTCACTCCTATACATTTCTGTCATAGGTGCCATCAAGCTAATTGAGCGTACCTTTATGGATAGTAGTCTTTCCCTTTTGCGGCGGCCTATAATTTTGTCAACATCAAGTTCACCGTTTGTAAAGGAGTATTCATACTCAAAGTTGAGGTTCCTTATTAGTTGATAGGCTCCCCAACAACAAGCTGCCAAAACAAAGGGGAAGATAAACCTGAGGGCACCAACTACAAGGAAAAGGGTAGAAACGGCAATAGCAGCTATTACTATGCCAAGTTTAGACAGTGACCCCTTAGTGTCCTGGCGACATTCAATAAGCTGTTCTACAAAGACATCATTCATAATCATATTTCCTTCCATATGCTTTGGTAAAAGTATACAACAAGTAAAATCTACCGTCAAGGTTTCAAATTATCATTGATTGATTAGGTAAAGTGTGGTATATTTGTTAGCGGTAAAAATATAAAAAAGGAGTGCCACTGATGGATTATACTATGACAATTGCTGGACTTGAGAGGCATCTGCCGCTTTGCCAGATTTCGGAGGATCTCTATATAGCGGCGTTTATCATCTTTGGGGATGTAGAAATCACTAGGGCCAGTGCCAAAGCATTACTAGAGAGAGCCCCAGAGTATGATATTCTGATCACAGCAGAATCAAAAGGAATTCCCCTTATATATGAAATGGCACGAGCTGCCGGGGACTCCTCCTATATCATTGCCCGCAAAGCTGCAAAGCTTTACATGAGGGATATTTTTTCTGTACACGTTAAGTCCATAACCACAGATAATGTTCAGACTCTCTACCTTGACGGGTCTGATGTTGAAAAAATGCGTGGCAAACGTGTGTTGATAGTTGATGACGTAATCAGCACAGGTGCATCCTTGACCGCCATAGAACAGCTGGTCAAATCCTCCGGCGGCAATATAGTCGGCAGAATGGCCATATTAGCTGAAGGTGAGGCCTGCACCCGTGACGACATAATATATCTGGAGGAACTCCCCCTCTTCAACGGAAAGGGAGAAAAACTGCCGAGACTATGAGTTTTTATCGGTCTCTCTAAATTTCTTAAGGTTTCCCTGCTTTCCGGCGCGCTTAAGAAGCTCTGCATCCACCTCAGATGGGTCAATCCCTAGCTCTGCCATCAGCACAAAAAGGTGGTAAATGAGGTCTGAAATTTCACCAACAGTGGATGGGTTCTGTCCGTTCTTTGAGGCTATAATTACTTCAGCGGACTCCTCCCCCACTTTCTTAAGGATTTTATCCAGACCTTCCTTGAATAGATAGGCGGTATAGGATCCCTCTTTGGGGTCCTTTTTCCTGTCCATTATTGTGTCATATAGTAAATTAAGCGTGTTATTCATTGCCTTCCCTCCAAACTAAGTTATAAAAGCAGGACCTCTTACCTGTGTGACAAGTTGGACCCAGTGGGACACATCTGTATATCAGTGTGTCGAGGTCGCAGTCGGCGGTGATATCCAGGACGTTTAGATAGTTTTTGGAGGATTCGCCCTTGTTCCACAGTTTCTGACGTGATCTGCTATAAAACCATGCGGTTCCTGTCTCCATTGTCAGTTTAACTGCCTCACTATTAGCATAACCTAGCATTAGGACGGTTAGATCCTCCGCATCCTGAACAACAACAGGGATAAGTTCACTTTTTACAAAGAGCTTGGCTGTGTCAAACGCCTCTACCTGCATAGTTTAATGGCCTCCTCCAGATTTACATCGCCGGTATATATGGCTTTGCCGATGATTACACCCGCAATGTCCAGATCCTTGAGTTTCCTGACGTCATCCAGTGTTGATACGCCACCTGAAGCAACAAGATCATTGGACAGTGTGGCCTGTAAGGAACTGAGCTCCTCAATGGGGGGGCCTGTCAACATTCCGTCCCTCTCAATGTCTGTAAATATAATGGTCTTTACACCCAGCCCGTCCATCTCCCTTGCAAAATCTAAGTAATTTATGCCGGAGTCGGACGTCCAACCTGATGTCTTAACTTTTCCACCTCTTGAGTCTATCCCGACTGCTATGCGGTCATCGTATTTTTTAACAGCTTCAGAGACAAATTGGTGGTTTTCAACAGCTGCTGAGCCAATTACCATTCTCCAGACGCCTATGGAATGCGCCCTGTCCAAATCATCCATGCTGCGCAGACCGCCTCCAAGCTCAACCTTCAAATTACACGACTCTATAACACTGCGTACCACATCCATATTTTTCCCGGTACCATGTAGAGCACCGTCGAGGTCTACCATATGAATAATTTCAGCACCACAGCTTTCGAAGAACTTGGCTGTCTGGACAACATCATCTGCAACTTGATGGACAGTGCTGAACTCCCCTTTGCGGAGCCTGACACACTTTCCGTCTTTTAAGTCTATAGCGGGTAATATCTGCATCTACTTACCTCATATTTCTAAATAATCCCTTTGGTTGATGGGGTTACGTCCCCGTCTATACACACTGCGCTCTTCAGAGCTCTAGCTGCAGCTTTAAACAGTGCCTCCGTAATATGATGTGAGTTGTTGCCGTAGACCGAGCGCAGGTGCAATGTGATCTCCCCGCCAAACGCAAACGCACGGAAAAACTCCTCAGTCAAACAGCTGTCGTAGTCCCCTATCTTTTCCTGGGGAAATGTTGCGTCAAAGACAAGATATGGTCTGCCACTGATATCCACAGCAGAAAAGGCCAGCGCCTCATCCATTGGGATATATACGTCAGCAAAACGCCTGATGCCAATCTTTAAACCCAAGGCCTCCTTAAAGGCCTTTCCCAGGACAATTCCCACGTCCTCAACGGTGTGGTGTCCATCCACGTGTGTATCACCTTTTGCTGTGAGCTCCATGGCAAATCCTGAGTGAAAGGCAAGGCTTGTCAACATATGGTCAAAAAATCCAATTCCCGTTGATATTTCCGACGCTCCCCCGTCGAGGTTTAGGCTCAGGGATATTTGTGTCTCCTTAGTTTTACGTTCAATGTAAGAGATTCTCAACTAATCACCCATTTCCAAATCTGATTTTAACGGAATTTGCATGAGCTGTCAGCTCTTCTGTTTCCGCTATTGAAATAATGTCATCTGCAACTATGCGCAAAGCCTCCTCTGTGTAGTCTATAACACTCATTTTTTTAAGAAACGAGTCCACAGATAGGGGTGAAAAAAACCTTGCTGTTCCGGAGGTGGGTAGTACGTGACTCGGACCCGCCATGTAGTCTCCCAATGGCTCAGGCGAATACTCTCCCAGGAATACAGCTCCGGCATTCTGAATTTTTGGTAACAAATCCTTTGGGCTCCTTGTCATAATTTCAAGGTGTTCCGGGGCTATTTCATTTGCTATTTCCAGGGCTCTGTCGATAGTCTTTGTAACAATAATTGCACCAAAGTCCCTGAGCGACCGCTCAATTATGTCTTTCCTTGAGAGGGTGTCGGTCTGCCTCTTTAGCTCTTTATTTACCTGTAGAGCGAGTTCCTCACTATCAGTGACTAAAATTGCGCTTGCAAGGACGTCATGCTCCGCTTGACTAATCAGGTCAGCAGCCACGTAAGCAGGATTTGCACTCTGATCTGCAATTACAAGAACCTCTGATGGTCCCGCAACCATATCTATATCAATGAGCCCGTATGCCATCCTTTTTGCGGCAGCAACATAGGCGTTTCCCGGACCGACTAGCTTGTCAACTTTAGGAATAAACTTGGCTCCGTATGTCACTGCCCCAACTGCTTGTGCACCTCCAAGAGCTATAACTCTGTCTACAGATGCAATCTTTGCTGCTGCAAGTACCGCGGCACTTAGATGTTTTGTTGGAGGAGTTAGCATAATTATTTCCTGCACTCCTGCAACTCTTGCGGGAATTGCATTCATAAGCACTGAGGACGGGTATGCAGCTGTACCTCCAGGAACATATATTCCGAGTTTATCAATGCCTCTCACGACAGAGCCGAGCATTGCTCCTCTGCTGTCTGTCCAAAAAGAACTTTTCGTCATTAGCTTTTCTTGGTATGCCCGGATATTATCAGCTGCCCGCTCCAAAGCTTCTATGAGGCTTTGGGGACATGATTCATAAGCCTTGGCAATTTCATCCGCAGTTACCTCCCTAGGCTCGACACCGTCAAATCTGAGGGAGTATTCACTTACAGCGGCATAACCCCGGTTTTTGATGTCCTTCATAATGCTGCTTACAGAGTTTTCAATACCTTCACCTATCTGCTCGGCTCTATCTTTCATCAGTGATATTGCTTTCACTTCAGCAACGCCATCTGCACGGATTATTCCAATCATAAGCTACTCCCTTTCACAGTGCTGCGCGGCAGCGGTCAACAAAGTCCAAAATCTGAGTCCTGTGGAGTTTCATTGCTGCAACGTTTACAATCAACCTGGCGCTCACCTTAGCAATCTCTTCCAGTTCCACAAGACCGTTTTCCCTTAAGGTGCTGCCGGTTTCTACAATGTCAACTATTGCGTCAGATAACCCAAGTATAGGCGCAAGCTCAACAGAGCCCTCAATCTTAATTACATCTACATTTAAGCCAAGTTTGTTGAAATAGTTTCTTGTGACATTTGGGTATTTAGAGGCTATTCTCAGGTCCCTCAGTTTTCCAAAAATGTCATCATGCTCCTTAGCTGCAAGGGCAAACCTACACGCACCAAACTTGAGGTCTAGCACCTCGTAAAAGGATTTGCCCTGTTCAAGAATTGTATCTTTGCCAACAATTCCCAAATCACAAACACCGTTTTCAATATATGTTATTACATCAGGAGCCTTGGCCAGCACAATGTCCAGTGGGTAATTGGGCAAAGAGTGAACCAACTTACGCGTGTCTGTTTTAAGGGGTGAGCAGTCTATCCCACATTCCTCAAAGAGAGTGACAGACTTATGCTCAAGCCTACCTTTTGTGAGGGCAAGTTTTAGACGTGTCATAGCTCTACCTCCCTTGTTGTAATGCTTCCAGCAGCATCAATGCAGACAACGCGCTCTATGTTTCTTCTTGTTGCCATGTCCATGGTCTCCGAAACAGTGTTACACGGCGACAGCTCACAGCTACCGGAAACTAATGACTGCATATAACGAAGTGCCTCCCCAAAGGCCCCCTCATTGTAGTGTACGAGCTCCTTGACCTGGATTAATGCAGGAACTTCCAGACTTGCACTGAGTGCATTTAGGTTTATTCCAAAGCCGGTGGCGGGTGCGTTAGAGCCAAACGATGAGGTAAGCGTGTCATACCTACCCCCGGTCAGAGTGGGCTCCCCCACCCCCTCGGTAAACCCTTGAAACACTATACCGGTGTAGTAATTTATGCGGTGAACCAGGCTCATGTCGTATCTTACTTTATCTGCAAGACCAGCCGACTTAAGCTCCCTTTGTAGCTCTATCAAGTAATCTATACACCGGTCTGCTTCAACTCCGTTGGCAAGTTCCTTTGACTCAAGGAGCACCTCCTCACCACCAAAAAGACTTATAAGCTTTAGGAGCGATGACGCAGCTTTAGTTCCTTGGAACGGCTCCAATATATCACCCAGGGCCGCATAGTTTTTTGATTCAGTTAGTCTTCTGATCTCCTCGGCGGTGTCATCACTGCAGCCCAGTTCATCAATCAGAGCCTTGAACAGCCCCGAATGTCCAATCTCTATATGAAAATTACTAACCCCACACTCCTCAAGGGATGCTACGGCAAGGGAGATGGCCTCCAGATCCGCCCGTATTCCGCTCATTCCTATGAGCTCAACGCCGGCCTGGAAAATTTCAATATCCTTGCCGCTGTTTGATAGGCCTGAACTAAACACGCTCTGTATATAGTAGAGCCTTTGAGGGAATGGAAAGTTCTTAAGTTTAGTGGCAAACACTCTGGCTATAGGCGTTGTCAGATCAGGACGCAATACTAAGATGCGGCCATCACGGTCAATAAGCTTATACATGTTTTCAGCGGGAATATTGTTGCCTGAGCGGACAAATGTGTCATAGTATTCAAGTGCAGGCAAAATGACCTCAGAGCAGCCACGCTGTTCAAAGAGGTCTGAAAGCCTATTCTGAATGTCCCGGCGGAGTTTACACTCAGCGCCGAGATAGTCTCTTGCTCCACTTGGAATGTTAATAGCAAAGTTTTTCATGTCATATACCCCAGATGCTTTAATATGGTAGTATATTACCACATTAAAGCAGCAAAGTCAATATCAATTAAAATAGCGTAACCTGACTGGTCTCCGGAAGGTCACCAAATATACCCTCCTCACGGAATGTATCCAGAATAGTTTTTGAAACTTTAGGGCTGCGCATGGATAGCTCCTCCACAGAGAGGAAAGGACCATCTGCACGGGCTGAAACCAGGTCGTTTGCGGCTGTCTCTCCAAGGCCGGGTATCGATGTAAATGGAGGTCTGAGGCCGTTTCCAACAAGTGTAAACTTTGTGGCCTCTGAGTTATAAATGTCTATACTCTCAAAAGTGAGTCCTCTTTTATAGAACTCGTAACAGACCTCAAGTGTTGTCAACATATCCTTGTCGACTGCTTTGGCATTGGGGTTATTTTCAATTTCACGCATTTTTTGCCTTATTGGCTCCGGACCCTTAGTCATAATAGTGGAATCAAAAGAGTTAGCTCTAATTGAAAAATAGGCGCTGTAGAACTCCTTGGGGTAGTGAACTTTGTACCATGCAATTCTGAAAGCCATCAGGACATAGGCCGCAGCATGTGCTTTGGGGAACATGTACTTGATCTTTTTACAGGACTCCAGGTACCATTCAGGGACATTGTGGTTGCGCATTTCAACTTCCCACTCAGGTTTGAGCCCTCTGCCCTTTCTGACACTCTCCATTATTGTAAATGATAGTTTCCGGTCAAGCCCCTTGGAGATGAGGAAGAGCATTATGTCGTCACGGGCGGAGATTATCTCTTTAAGCGTTGCTATACCGTTATTTATAATGTCCTGGCCGTTATTCAACCATACATCTGTTCCGTGGCTTAGGCCTGATATACGTATAAGTTCGTCAAATGTGGTGGGTTTTGTAGAGAAAAGCATCTCTCTTACAAACTTTGTTCCAAACTCGGGAACTGCAAAGGTCCCTGAATTTCCACAGATAGGATCCCCGGTAAAACCCAGTTCAGCGGTGGTTGTAAAAAGACTCATAGTTTTTTTATCATCCAGCGGTATGGTTTGGGGGTCGACTCCTGTCAGATCAAAGAGCATTCTGATCATAGTGGGGTCATCATGACCGAGGAGATCCAATTTCAGCAGGTTTTCTTCTATAGAGTGGTAGTCAAAATGTGTTGTTATTATATCGGTTTTTAAGTCATCTGCAGGATGTTGTATGGGGCAGAACTCATATATGCTGTGCTGCCTTGGCACAACAATTAGACCTCCGGGATGCTGTCCGGTTGTGCGTTTGACCCCTATAATGCCCTGGATAAGGCGGTTTTCTTCCGCTCTGGAAATGTTGTGTCCCCGCTCCTCCATGTACTTCTTAACGTATCCATAGGCAGTCTTTTCAGCTAGTGTACCTATAGTGCCTGCTCGGAAGACCTGTCCTTTTCCAAAGAGGATCTCAGTCTCTTTATGGGCGCGTGACTGGTAGTCTCCTGAAAAGTTGAGGTCTATATCCGGTTTTTTATCCCCATCAAAGCCAAGGAAAGTTGCAAAGGGTATATCAAAACCGTCCTTATCATACTGCGTACCACATAGGGCACAGCTTTTGTCGGGTAAGTCTGAACCTGTTGCGTACTCACCACCGGTTACAAACTCAGTATTTTTACATACCGGACACCGGTAATGGGGTGGAAGTGAGTTTACCTCTGTGATTCCGGAGAAAAATGCAACAACCGATGAACCTACAGAACCTCTGGACCCTACAAGATAGCCGTCCTCGAGGGATTTTGCTACAAGTTTCTGAGCAATCATGTATATTACATCAAAGTGGTGTTTAATGATGGAGTTCATCTCCTCATCCACCCTGTCGCGCACCTCAGGAGGAGGAGTTTCTCCGTAAAGCTGATGAACTTTATCCTCAACAAGGCGGTGGAGCTCGTCCGCCGCTCCTTCAATATCTGGGGAGTAAGTACCTTCCTTTACAGGCCTGACAAACTCACATCTGTCTGCAAGCAAATTGGGATTGATTACAACAACCTCCCTGGCCTTTTCAGGTGTTAAGTAATCAAACTCACTGAACATCTCTTTGGTTGTTCTGAAGTAGAGTGGTGCCTGATTGTCTGCATCACTGAAGCCCTTTCCTGCCATAAGAATCCTGCGATACACCTCGTCACGCGGCTCCATAAAGTGGACGTCACAAGTGCCTACTACAGGCTTCCCAAGGGTCTCCCCAAACTGCACAATCCTTTTGTTCAACTCAATAAGTTGGTTGCGATCCTTAACCTTACCGTCCCTCAGAAGGAACTCGTTGTTTCCAAGGGGTTGAATCTCAAGGAAGTCATAGAACTCAGCTATCTTCAGGCACTCTTTATCAGATTTTCCAGCTAGGACAGCCCTGTAAAGCTCTCCACTTTCACAGGCAGATCCTATAAGAATTCCCTCCCTGCAGCGCTCAAGCTCACTTCTTGGGATTATTGGTACCCTTCTATAGTACTCCAAGTGGGCCAAGGACACCAACTCATAGAGGTTCTGCAGTCCAACCTGGTTTTGTACCAGCAGTATCATGTGGTTTGATGAGAAGAGTGTGTTTTTTGCGGAACCTGAATTTCTTCCTATGTATGAGTTGAGCTCACTTATATCAGTGATCCCCTTCTTCTTAACAAAAGCAAAGTAATTTTCCAGTATGTATGCAACAACACCTGCGTCATCCGACGCTCTGTGGTGGTTGAAGGCTGGAATATTTAGCTCTTTAGCTACAGACTCAAGGTCAAATTTTGTTATACCCTGGAGCATACCCCTGGACATGTTTCTTGAGTCTATGAATGTCGGATCAAACTCAATTGAGAGCCCCCTACATGCCTCCGATATAAAAGAGATATCAAAGGTTGCATTGTGGGCGGCAAGCACCCTACCACCAACAAACTCCAAAAACTTAGGCAGTACCTGATCAATACTGTCAGCCCCTGCCACCATGGAGTCATCTATGCCGGTCAACTGAGTTATTTTTTGGGGAATGGGGCGGCCGGGATTTACTAAGGCGTTGAATGAACCCAGAACCTCTCCGTTCTTAAAAATAACTGCACCAATCTCTATGATGCGGTCCGACTTTGGAGAGAGGCCTGTTGTTTCTATATCAAACGCAACAAATTCACCGCTTATGGGTGCCTTGGCATCACCATAAACAGTTCTGAGTCTCTCAATGTCATTTACATAGTAGCACTCCACACCGTAGATGACCTTAAACTTGTCATCCTCAGAACGTGTCTTGTTGATTGCGGCAGCCTCTGCCATAGCCTCAGGGAAGGCCTGTACTACGCCATGATCTGTAATGGCCACAGCTCGGTGTCCCCAGTTTGCAGCGCGTCTGACGGCCTGTCTGGGGCCGACAACGGCATCCATGCTTGACATCTGTGTATGTAGATGCAGCTCAACGCGCTTTTCATCGGAATCATCGGTGCGTTCATCTTCAGAGTCCTCAAGAGTGATGCTCTCAGGGTCCATAACAATGTCATTTTCAAATTTATTAAAGCTTATCCTGCCCTTTACAGCTACAGTCATTCCCACGCACAGCTCATCAATTATAGGTTTAGCCTTTTCAGCCTCCATAAAGGAGTTGATGCGAACTGAGCCGGTGTGGTCAGTCATGTCAAAGCAGAGTATGTATGCATTTCTTTTTTTGATCTCCCTGTGGTTGATAGCAAATATTGTGCCCTTTATTGAGGCACGTCCGGTGTCCAGAGATATATCCGACATGGGTGTGTACTCAGCCTTTATTCTACGACCCATGATTGATGAGCCCTTGCTTTTCTTTGCCTTGCTCTTTGCGGCGGGTATTTTTTTAACTTCCTTCTCAATGGACTCATCTTTTATGCTGTCGTTTTTCTTGATGAGTTCTTCAACTGTGCCGCTCATCTCTAGCTCAACACCAATAGGACGTCCATACCATTGAAAAAGGAGGGATTGGAGCTCCTCCGCCCACGACTTTAGGAGCCCGTTTCCACCCTTTTTTAGTTTTATAGTTAATTTGTTCCCGTCGAATGAGAGTTCACTGTCCTTTAGGAAAGATCTGGCTGATGGCGTTTTAACACAGCAGGCCTCAATGGCGCTAGATATGCCGCCAGTCTCCAGAGTGGATTCCGGGTACTTTATAGAGGCATATATGCTGTTGAGGTCAAACTCACATTTTAAAGCCTTGCAAATTTTATCAATCTCTTCCTGTGGCTGGACAACACCAAACCGCAAATTAAGCTTGAGGCTCCTGTCATCCTGGTTGAGCTTTATATCGCCCACTTCTGCGTCCGGGAAACCTCCACCCAACTCGGGAAAAACCTCATTTAAAGGATAGTAAGTCATTGTAAGTTTTCTTCACTTTCAATCATTTTTAGAAGGGATGTAAGGAGGTCGTCATAGGGGACCTTGCCTACAATTTCACCTTTTTTAAAGATGAGCCCAGCTCCCTGACCACCGGCAACACCGTAGTCTGCCTCACGGGCCTCACCGGGTCCATTCACAGCACAGCCCATAACAGCTATTTTAATATCTTTTTTGATATGCTTTGTGGCATTCTCCACCTGCTCAGCCAGTCCTATTAGGTCTATACCACAGCGCCCGCATGTAGGACAGGACACAATTTCAACTCCGCTGTTTCTAATCCTAAGGGCACTGAGAATAGCAAGTCCTGCCTTAATTTCCTCAACCGGGTCAGCGGTTAGGGAAACTCTGATAGTGTCACCTATACCTTCACTCAGCAATGTCCCAATACCTATGGAGGACTTGATGGTGCCTACATACGCTGTGCCGGTCTCAGTTACACCCAGATGTAGCGGATAGCTCCGCAATTCACTCATCAGCCTATAGCTCTCTATAGTTACAGGCACGTTGGAGGCCTTTATGGACACACATATATCACCAAAGGCCAAGTCCTCAAGAATACGTATATGCTCAAGCGCACTTTCAACCAGGGCTTCTGCAGTGGGTCCTCCATACTTTGCAAGCATTTCACGGGAGACCGACCCGCTATTGACCCCTATGCGGATTGGTATTTTGCGCTCCTTGCAAGCTGAAACAACACTACGAACTCTATCCACAGAACCGATATTTCCCGGATTTAGACGGATTTTGTCTACCCCCGCCTCTATGGATCTGAGTGCTAATCTGTAATCAAAATGGATATCCGCAACTATAGGTATGGCTATTTGTGCTTTAATTGTAGATATGGCTTTTGCCGCTTCCTTATCCGGAACTGCAACCCTGATAATGTCACATCCCGTGTCCTGAAGCTTATGAATCTGACTGATGGTGGCATCTGCATCAGCTGTGTTTGTTGTGGTCATGGATTGAACGGTTATCTGAGCTCCACCGCCAACGGGGACGCCGCCGACCAGTATCTGCTCGGTATTTTTGCGGTTCAATTAAAGCACCTCTTAGCTATTTATTATCCTCACAATGTCATTGAAGGACACGTATATCATAAGGGAGAATAGTAGTACTATTCCAACGAAGTGAATGAATCCTTCGTACTTTGGGTTGATGGGTTTTCCGCGGATAACCTCAATTACAAGGAAAAATATCCTACCTCCATCCAGAGCCGGTAGCGGAAGAAGGTTCATGGCTCCAAGATTTATGGCTATAAGCGCCACAAGCAGCCACATGCCGGACATAGCTGTCTTTGCGGTTTTGGTGAGTGCAGAGGTGATGCCGACAGGGCCTGAGAGCTCCGTTATATCGGCTTTTCCGGAGAAAATATCAAAGATGCTAACTTTAATAAGTCTTATAAAGTCTATAGCATGAGAAAAAGCCAGGTCAATCTTTGAAAAGAAGGTTGCCTTGACATTTGTAAATTCTATGCCGTAGCGCAAGACATTTTTTACTTCTACCCCGTTCTCAGTCATAACTTCTGTTTTATACTCCCGGGCAACTAAGGGTAAGTCCTTAACTTCAAGCTTTTTTCCATCACGTAAAACGGTGAAATCATAGGGTTCCCCGCTTCCGTGTCCAAGAAATACGCTTATATCGTTATAGACAAAAATGTTGTATCCGTTGATTTTAGTGATCTCATCACCGGGTAGGAGCATCTCCTCCCCTTCCCATGAAAAGCCCTCAGAAAAGTTGGATATAATTGGGGCCACATAGGACTCAACAGGCATGAAGATTAACAAAAGTATAATTACTCCTGTTATGAAGTTCATGATGGCTCCCGCAGAAAGGATTATACAGCGCTGCCATGCAGGTTGATTTCCAAATGCATCCTCTGCATCAGAGTCCTCATCCTCCCCTTCCATAGCACAGAAACCGCCAATTGGGAGAAGCCTAAGGGAGTAAAGGGTCTCCTTACCCTGCTTTTTCAGTAGAGCGGGTCCCATCCCTATGGCAAACTCATTGACCTTTACTTTGAAAATCCGAGCCGTAATAAAGTGACCAAACTCATGGACAAAGATCATAAGCCCAAATACAAAAATTGCAAGCATTATATACAGAATATTAATAGTTGTTACCTCCCAAAACGTAACGGCGGACTGCGGTATCTATCTCAAAAATTTCATCAATGTTTGGCTCTTTAGGTACATCAATATCCGTTATAGCCCTATGCACCACCTGAGGCAACTCATAAAACTCTATTTTCCCGTTCAACAAAAGGCTCACTGCAGCTTCATTGGCTGCGTTTAGGCGGACACACGCGCCCCCACCCTCTTTAACGGCATCTATAGCATATGCCAAGCAGGGAAAAGTTTCATAGTCAGGTTCATTAAAGGTGAGCGATGCAATCTTCAAAAAGTCCACGTGAGCAACTGAGGACTTGACTCTTTCCGGGTATGTTATGGCGTACTGGATAGGGATACGCATATCAGCTACACCCAGCTGCGCTATAACAGAACCATCTACAAACTCTACCATAGAGTGCACTATACTCTCACGGTGTACCAGGACTTCAATTTTTTCAGGTGAAACATCAAAGAGATGTACCGCTTCAATAATTTCAAGCCCCTTGTTCATCATAGTGGCGCTATCAATAGTTATCTTAGAACCCATACTCCAGTTAGGATGTTTTAGTGCATCACTTAGGGACACATTCTTAAGCTCATTTGAAGTTTTACCAAAGAATGGACCACCGGAGGCGGTGAGTAATATTTTTTCAATTTCTTGTTTCTTTTTGCTGCCCTGTATAGCTTGAAAAATAGCGGAGTGCTCCGAGTCAACGGGGATAACGTCCACCCCTTTGCGCTTGGCATAATCCAGGACCATTTTACCTGCGCATACCAGTGTTTCCTTGTTTGCAAGGGCAATCCTCTGGGTATTTTCTATGGCTGCAAGAGTTGGCCTAAGTCCTGCTATACCAACTATTGCGTTGATCCATATATCATTTGCAACGGTGGCGGCTTCAAGTACGCCGTCCTCACCACCGAGTACAGTTATGTCTGTGTCAGCAAGTGCAACTTTTAGCTCACTGGCGGCTGATTCATCAAACAGAGCGGCAACCCTGGGTTTACAACGCCTTGCCAGGTCCTCCATTACATGGACGTTACTGCCGGCAGCCAGCGCAACTATTGGGATGTCTAAGTGCGTTAGGACATCAATTGAGTTTATTCCAACCGACCCGGTACAGCCAAAAACAGATGCTTGCATACTAAAAACCTTCTCTCACCTAGAAATTGCGGGTAGTATTTGAAACAATACGTAAATAAGGGGTGCAGCAAATAATATGCTGTCAAACCTGTCAAGTATTCCACCGTGTCCCGGTATGAGACTTCCGAAGTCCTTGATTTTAAACTCCCTTTTTATGAATGACATCGACAGGTCACCTATCTGTCCGGCAAATGCTCCGACAAGTCCGTAAAGCACAAGTCTCAAATAGTCCACATCAAAGTTAAAGGACCTATAGATGATGTACCCGTATATACAGAGGATAACAGGAGCCATTAGAAGTCCTCCAACCGACCCTTCAACGGTCTTATTTGGACTAATGCTCGGCGAAAGCTTTCTTTTCCCAAACTTAAGGCCAAATAAAAGCGCAAACACATCAGATGAAAAGGCTGCTAAAATTGGTAGCAGAACCAAAAAACGTCCGTTGGGGAGAAAGTACATCTCTGAAACCGATGTAAAGAAGTAAGGTATTATAGTGCCCGCAAAAAAAATACCGCTAATCTTTTCAAAGCTCATGTTGCCAGCTGTAATGCTCTCAATAAAGAGCAGAAATACAAAGATAAAAATATAACCCAGAGCAAAAAGTGAATTAGATCCAAAAAATGCCCAGATAGGTACGATAAACGCGGTCACCACCGCATATGTTATTAGTTTTTTCCCTCTGATGAACCCTGTAGTGTAGAGCAATTCATGTATGGCCAAAGCGGAAATAATGGAAATAGAAAGCGGTACTGTCCATGGCGGCGCAAAAAACAGTACAACAAACATTATTCCCATAAGGGCAAAGCCAGCTATTGTTCTGGTTCTCATTTGCTTTTTACACCTCCAAATCTTCTATCTCTGTTTTGGTAATCCATAAGAGCTTTTTCAAGCTCCGACACCTTAAAATCCGGCCAAAGAGTGTCCGTGAAATAGAACTCTGAGTAAGCGGATTGCCAGAGCAGAAAATTTGAGAGACGCATTTCTCCACTGGGTCTTATTATAAGGTCGGGGTCAGGAATTCCAGCGCTGTAAAGATTGTCTGATATCATGTCTGCTGTGATATTATTGGAATTCAGCTGGCCTGATGCACACCTATCGGCAAGCCTGCGGACAGCGTGAACTATTTCATCACGCCCTCCATAGTTTATACAGACGTTGTACTGAGTCCCCTTTATCCTTTTTGATATCTCATTTGTCTGTTCAATAAGTGCGCATATCTTATCAGGCATAGGGGATAGGTCACCCATAACATGGAGTTTTACCTGATCTTCCTCCATTTTTTCAACTGATTCCTTTAGATACTTTTCCAAGAGATCCCAGATAGCTGAGATCTCTTCCGGAGGTCGTTTCCAATTTTCAGTAGAAAAAGCGTAGATTGTCAGGTATTTGAGTCCGATATCACGGCAGTACAGAGCTATTTTCCTAAAGTTTTCCGCACCTGCGGCATGGCCGATAGTACGTGGAAGTCCTTTTTTCTTTGCCCATCGGCCATTTCCGTCCATTATAATAGCAATATGATCTGGTAAGCGGCTTATATCCAGTTTAACCTTCTTCTTCAACAGGGTAAACAACCTCCGATATGTTTTGTCAGATACTGAGAAGCTCTTTTTCTTTCTTCTCAACAAGACTATCTATCTCTTTAACTTTAGCGTCAGTCAGGTCCTGAATTTCCTTTTCAAGGATCTTCTGGTCATCCTCTGTGATTTCGGACTTTTTCTTCTGATTCTTGTACAGATCCATGGCTTCCCTGCGTATGTTCCTAATGGCAACCTTAGACTCCTCAGAATACTTACGTACAAGTTTTATCAGGTCTTTACGGCGTTCCTCAGTGAGCTGCGGGAATGCAAGACGAATAACTTTTCCGTCATTCTGTGGGTTGATACCTATGTCCGACACCTGGATAGCCTTTTCTATGTCCTTCAGAATTCCAGTGTCCCATGGTTGAATAAGCAGTGTCCTTGGATCAGGCGTGGATATAGATGATACTGCATTCAATGCTGTGGGTGTACCGTAATAGGAAATGTTTATACGGTCTAAAACTGATGCGTTTGCTTTGCCTGCTCTGATTGTGGCAAATTCATTTTGCAGGACGTCAATGGTCTTATTCATTTTCTCTTCATAAATTGTTGGCATTTGTAATCTCCTCTCTATTCTACGAGTGTTCCGACTTTTTCTCCTGTGATAGCTCTGTATATGTTTTCCGGGTTCTCAAGGGCAAAGAGCAGAACAGGGATGTTGTTGTCCATTGAAAGTGACGTAGCTGTGGTGTCCATAGCCATAAGGTGCCGTGCAAGCATTTCCGAATAGGACAGTGTATCAAAGCGCTTGGCTTTTGGGTTTATGTTGGGGTCATCATCATAAATACCGTCAATGTTTTTTGCTAGCATTATTACATCAGCATTTATTTCAGCCCCTCTAAGTACCGCTGCAGTATCAGTTGAGAAATAGGGGTTTCCGGTACCACAACCAAAAATAACTACCCTACCCTTTTCAAGGTGTCTGCACGCACGCAGTCTGACGTAGGGTTCAGCAATGGCACGCATTTCTATGGCAGTTTGAACGCGGACCTCCACACCTTCCTTCTCAAGCACGTCAGCCACTGCAAGACTGTTAATGGTTGTGGCGAGCATTCCCATATGGTCTGCCCGTGTGCGCTCAACCTTACCGTCCCCGTCCTTGACACCTCTCCAAAAGTTACCTCCTCCCACTACAATTCCAATTTCTACGCCAAGATCAGCGCATTTTTTTACTACTTTGCAGATAGACGTGACAAAGTCTATATCTATTCCAAACTTTCTGCCGTTGTAATCAGACTTACCGGCCAGCGCCTCCCCCGAAATTTTAAGCAGAACTCTCTTATACTTTATATCTGGCATAACATACTCCTTTGATTTTATTTAACGCCGTATCCTATTCTAATATATATTTACCATTTTTGGAAGAGGGTAACCCGAAAAAAATGCTGCGTCAGAGAAACTCCGACGCAGCAAGTGCTTATAGATTATTTTCCAACCATCTGTGCAACTTCGTCAGCTAGATTGTCAGAGCGTTTCTCAAGACCTTCTCCCTTTTCGAAGCGGACAAATTTTGTGACTTTAATTGTTCCACCGAGGTTCTTTGCAATTTCATTTGAGTGCTTCTCAACAGAAACTTTGTTTTCCTTTACGAAAGCCTGCTGCAGTAGGCAGTTTTCCTCATAGAACTTGTTCATGCGGCCAAATACTATTTTCTCAGCAACCTCTGGGGTCTTGCCGTCTGCAATTGACTGAGCTAGAAGGATTTGTCTCTCCTCATCAAGGGTTGTCTGATCAACTTCTGACTTATCAAGGTAGCGGGGACGCATAGCAGCTATCTGCATAGCGATGTCTCTACCGAGCTCTAAAACGGTTGGATCAGCCTTAATGTTGTCCGATACGTCCATGCTTACCAGAACGCCTATTTTGCCGCCCATGTGTACATAGGGTACATTTAAGCCGTCTGCGAAGCGCTCAAAACGACGGATTTTAATGTTTTCACCAATAACAAGGACTTTTTCTCTCTGGGCGTCCTCTACGGTGTTTTCTGTCCCGGGGATCTTCATAGCCATAAGTGCATCCAGGTCAGCAGGATTTTCTTTTTCAATTATATCCGATACTTCCTGAGTAAACTTGACAAACTCATCATTTTTAGCAACGAAGTCTGTCTCACTGTTTATTTCAAGTGCAACTCCTATTCCGGAATTGTAGACTCCGGCAAGAACAAGTCCTTCCGAAGCAATACGTCCGGCTTTCTTTGTAGCTGCTGCGAGACCTTTCTCACGGAGTGCAATGATTGCTTGGTCTATATCACCGTTGGTCTCTTGAAGGGCTTTTTTGCAGTCCATCATGCCGACGCCGGTCATTTCTCTTAGTTTCTGTACATCTTTAGCAGTTATTGCCATAGAATAAACCTCCTCAATTTTCTGTTGTTTGCCTATTATTCGGCGGTAGCAGAGCTCTCTGCTTTTTCAGGAGCTCCCTCTGACACGGCTGACTCATCAAGGGTGAGTTCTTCACCTTGGCGTCCTTCAAGGACAGCGTTTGCCATGGTGGCGGAGATGAGCTTAATAGCACGTATTGCGTCATCATTTCCTGGGATAACGTAATCTATTTCATCAGGGTCACAGTTTGTGTCAACTATGGCCACTATTGGAATTCCTAGTTTGTGGGCTTCAGCAATGGCGTTGCGCTCCTTGCGTGGGTCAACTATAAAGAGTGCTCCGGGGAGTTTCTTCATTGTTTTTACTCCACCTAGGTATTTTTCAAGCTTTTCAATTTCCAGGTTCAGCTTGATAACTTCCTTTTTAGGTAGCATATTAAATGTTCCGTCCTCCTCCATTTTGCGGAGCTGTGCCAGACGGTCAATTCTTTGACGCATGGTTTTAAAGTTGGTCAGCATTCCACCGAGCCAACGTGCGTTAACGTAGTACATTCCTGCTCTTTCAGCTTCCTCACGGATAGAGTCCTGAGCTTGCTTCTTTGTACCAACAAACAGGATTGATTCACCTTCTATGGCGAGGTCACGCACAAAGTAATAGGCCTCTTCAAGCTTACGTACGGTTTTTTGTAGGTCAATGATGTAGATACCGTTGCGCTCCGTAAAGATATAGGGGGCCATTTTGGGGTTCCATCTGCGTGTCTGG
>CAZIVK010000003.1:0-17619 GCA_964542515.1 uncultured Oscillospiraceae bacterium
TCAAGACCTTCCCACCAGACAGTATTGTCATCAAGGTTGTGAACAACGTTTGTAAAGATTGTGTTAGCTTTTGTGGAAGCAAGTGCATTGGGGTTGGACTTTTCACTTGTTCCGGGAGCAACGCCAAAGAAGCCGTTTTCTGGGTTCATGGCCCAGAGTCTTCCGTCTTCAGCAATACGTAGCCAAGCTATATCATCACCGACGCACCAGACTTTGTAACCTTTTTTGAGGTAAACTTCCGGTGGGATGAGCATTGCGAGGTTGGTTTTTCCGCAAGCAGATGGGAAAGCAGCTGCCAGGTAGCGGACTTCACCTTGTGGGTTTTCAATGCCGAGGATGAGCATGTGCTCAGCCATCCAGCCCTCATTACGTCCAAGATATGAGGCAATTCTAAGTGCAAAGCATTTCTTACCAAGAAGAACGTTTCCGCCGTAACCGGAGTTAACGGAGCAGATTGTGTAGTCCTGTGGAAAGTGGACGATATAACGGTTTTCTTCATCAATGTTTGCCTTAGCGTGGAGGCCCTTAACAAAGTCAGAGCTGTCACCCAAAGCGTCAAGGACTTTTTGGCCAGTACGGGTCATTATGTCCATGTTGAGGACAACATAGATGGAGTCTGTGACTTCAATTCCGTATTTAGCAAAAGGAGAACCTACAACACCCATGGAGTAAGGAATGACGTACATGGTACGGCCTTTCATTGCGCCATCATAGAGAGCGTTTAGTTTTGCGTACATTTCATCCGGGTCCATCCAGTTGTTGGTTGGGCCGGCCTCCTCTTTTGTGGGGGTACAAATAAATGTGCGATGTTCAACGCGAGCTACGTCATTTACTGCGGTGTGGTGTAGATAACACCCTGGGAGCTTCTCCTGATTGAGTGCGATCATTTCGTTTGTGTCAACTGCTTGACGGCGCAAATCTGCCAATTGGGATTCAGATCCGTCAATCCAGACTATGTCATCCGGCTGTGTTAGCTTGGCTTGTGCCGCAACCCAGTCAAGAACAGCTTTGTTTGTGGTTAGTGCCATTCTAATAATTCTCCTTCCAAAAAATTAAATTAAAATCTTATCCATTATAATTGTACAAGGATTTCACAAATTTTACAATAGATAATCAGAAAACTCATCCGTCGTTTTGAACAAGTTTTTCCTCCATAAGTGCTGTGAGCTTAGCAAATAATTCCAGTGATAGCCTTTCTCCCCTAATATCAGAGGGGAGGCCGGTCTGCGTTATGAGCTCAGTGATAATTGATTTTGAGAGTGGCAGTGCTGCGCTCAAGGCGTTTGCGAGGGTCTTCCTGCGCTGTCCAAATGCTGCTCTGACTATGCGGAAAAACAACTTTTCATTTGTTATGCCCGCTGGGGGCGAGTCATTCATTTTAAATAGGACAACTGCCGAGTCAACCTTGGGACGGGGCATAAAACAGCCTGCAGGTACTCCAAAGAGTATTTCCGGTTCTGAGTAATACTTAGAAAACACAGTAAATGAACCGTATTGAGAGCTTCCGGGCTCAGCACAGATGCGCTCGGCCACCTCTTTTTGTACCATCACAGATATCCGGCTGAACAGGCGGCTTTCAAACAGCCGTTCAATTACAGGGGTAGTGATGTAGTAGGGGAGGTTTGCGCATGCTGCAAGCTTCAGACCGTATAAGTGTTCCCTTGTAATTTCTGAAATATTTACCTTTAGGGCATCACCATTAATTACGGTAACGTTGTCATAGTCCGTAAGGGTTTCGTCCAATATTGGGAGGAGGCGCCTGTCCAACTCTATGGCAACAACTTTTCCTGCCGCCTGAGAAAGTGGCTGAGTCAGGGTACCAACTCCGGGGCCAATTTCAACAACTCCGTAGCTTTTGTCAATGCCAGAGTCTGAAACTATGCGCTCAGGAACCCAGCGTTCAATGAGAAAGTTCTGCCCCATAGACTTTCTAAAGCCAAAATCATGCCGCTCGAGCAGTGCGCGAAGGACTGAAATATTACATACATCCATAAGTTTTCCGCCTTACCCGATTTAATCGAAACCATCTGTCAGTATATCACATAATAAAGAATTCGTCAAACAATTCACAGTCCCAACCTTCCGGTCAGGACTGTGAATTTAACTCATTCTAATTTAACTGTATTTATGGTTTATCCTGCTAAAATATACACTGTGGCGTTTTGTCTTCCAAATTGGAAGCACTCATTACGGGTGTCAAAGAACAGGTCCACTATGTTACCTTTTATATACCCGCCGGTGTCTTCACATGTGGCTATGCCGTATACCCAGGATGTGCCGTTTCTGGATGTAATGTATACCATAGAGCCTAACGGGATTACTTTTGGGTCAACTGCAATTGCGCCGACTCTCGCCACAGTTCCAGTAGCAGTAATTTTGTTTTTGTAGCCTTCGGTTGTGTAAGCTGTGGCCTTAACGTCTAATTTTTTGGAATAGCTGAGTACCTGACCGTCCGGTGTGGTTATAGTTCCACCTGTACCGTACTCAATTACCCTGTCCACGGGCTCTTTAACCACTGTTGAGCTGAGTTCCTCACTCGATACTTCTCTGCCGTTTTCGTAAGTTATCTCAATGAGGGTCTCTAGTATGCCTTCTTCGCCTTCGGTTATGACCTTTTCCTTACCCTTGGATATATACTTGCTACCGTTTTGAACGGTTTTGAAGGGTATTGGTTCCTCGGTCTTAACAGTCCCCTTTGTTACGTTGAGAAGAGTGATACAAAGTCCGGATGTAATTTCAGTGTCCGGTGTAGGGCGGGAGATGAGCTCCGGACTCAAAACAATATTCTGCTCATCAAGCAGGTCCCCGACTGTGCTCTTTTTGGTGATTAGTAGGGTCGGTGTATTGTCCACTACCAAAATCACGCTGTACGTCTCTCTAAACGCCTCCTGGGAGCTGCGCATCATCTTGGGCGTAAATGATGCTATGTCAATAATCTCATCAAGTGAGTGTTCCTCATCATCTTCTGATGAGGATTGTTGTTCTTCAATTATAGTTTCGATGGCTGATGCGCCGAGTGTTACTGAAAAAATTGCGACCATAATAATTATCATGATGGGAAATACTGTAAACCCGCGGTTATTTGCCTTTTTCTTCTGCGATTCCATTTGTGACCTCCATGCTTTCATATTGCATAATACGTCTCTTAAATGGATTATTGACATTTAGATGGGTATTATAACCACATTGTATGCATTTGTCAAGAAAATAGAATCGGTTGAAGCTGTTCGCCTCTTTCAGCGGCTTCAACAGCTGCCGGAATTAGCTCAAAATCGGCTATACATGATGCGGGTTTGTTGAGATAATCGTCCTGGCCAAAAGGTACGAAGTAGATGTTTTTACGGTTGAGAAGGGTTGCGATGTTAGGAGCAGATCCAGTCATTGAATCGTTGGTGGCGATCGCCAGCACTACGGGCTTTTCATTTCTTAGCTGTGCTTTGGCGGCCATTGTGACAGAGGAGTCTGTTATCCCTCCCGCAAGTTTTCCGAGCGTGTTGCCTGTGCATGGAGCTATAAGCATGGTATCGAATAGGTTTTTGGGTCCTATCGGTTCGCAGTCGGCTATAGTGCGCAATATTTTTCTGCCGCATATCCTTTCAACACTGGACACAAAGTGCTCTGCAGTGCCAAAACGCGTATCTTGAGTGTAGGTTATTTGGGACATTATGGGGTGTATTTCGTACCCCAGCTCTACGAGGATTTTCATTTGATCCAGTGCCTGGTCCAGCGTGCAGAAGGATCCACATAGTGCAAATCCAAGTTTTTTATATGCCATTACTGAGCACCCCCTGTCCGGTTAGGATGTTGTATACAGTGTTACGGATGATTGTGCCCGATGTCATGGGTGAGCACTTTCCCGGAAGAGATAGTGCCCAGATTATTGTTTTGCCGAGCTTTGATGCAACTTCAAAGTCCACACCTCCGGGCTTGGATGCGAGGTCGATGACGAGGCAGTCCTGCTTTAGGTGGATGAGCTTGGTGCCGTCAAGTACCAGAGCGGGAACGGTGTTGAAGATGACATCAAACTCCCCTAAGTTTGCTCCTAGTTGAGCGGTGTTGGTGTAGTTATAGCCGTAGGCCTCTATCCATGCAAAATCAGAGTATTTGCGTGCGGCGACGGTGACTTTGCTGCCGAGTGAATTAAGCCTGTGTGCAAGAATCTTTCCAACTTTGCCGTAGCCAATCACCAGCGCAGAGGTCTTTTGGAGGGTTATAGGGAGTTCATCCATAGCTATGGCACATGCGCCCTCAGCTGTGGGGACGGCGTTGAGTATGGCCATCTCCTCTCTGTTCAAGTAGTCGACTAGGTATACATCTTGTAAAGCTGCAAGCTCTGACATCCACGGGGGTGCCTTGCCTGCCAGAACCGTGGTTCCCGGGAGTATCCTCTCGAATAGATCATCGGCTAGAACCTTCGTTTGCGACAGAGGGGTATTGATTAGACGGGATTCTGTGCTTGCGGGAAGTGGGAGTATAACACAGTCCACATTGGAAAGATCCGGTAACTCCTGGCTTACAGGAATACCGGGGCATAGCGTATCTGATATTGCGTGGATAAGTACGGAGTGGCCGTCTTTGATAAGTTCTTTTGCTAGGTAAATCTGTCTTAGGTCTCCTCCTACTATAATAAAGCTGAGGCTGTTATTCATGGGCTTTGCCCTCCTTGGGGGTTTAATCTATTGTTCCCTAACAGTTTATTCTGCGCCGGTTTTAAAGGTTCCAAAAAAACTACCCCGCCTTGTTAGACGGGGTAGTTTAGAATGAACTGTACTAATGTGGCTGAGGCATTTGGTAGTGCTAGTTGACTCAGTGAGTCTGTAAGCTGTGCGCGGCGGTATGGGTTGTGGTAGAGTAGATGTACAGCTTCATCAACAGGGTAGTACTTTGAGCATAGAATAGCAGCTCCGCAGTTGCTGAAGAACTCTCCGTTTCTGACCTCCTGGCCGGGAATGGGGTCCGTTAGGATCATGGGCAGGTTCTTGTGCATGGATTCGGTTGTGGTAAGCCCTCCAGGTTTGGTTATGATGCAGTCTGCGGCGTCCATCATCAAGTCCACGTTGTCCACAAAACCGTAAACCTTGCAGGGCTTTCTGATTTTCATCTTGGATAGCTTTGCCAGGGCCTTTTCATTCTTGCCACATACACAGAGTATTTGGAAATCCTCCTCCAGGGCGTCGAGGCTGCGGACCGATGTGATAATGTGGCCAAAGCCCATACTGCCACTCATGTAGAGGACCGTGAACTTGTCCGGGTCTATTCCAAGGAGCTTCCGCGCCTCATGCTTGGGTTTGCTGTCGGAAAACTTGTTTCCAATGGGGATTCCGAAGGACAGCAGCCTGTCCAAAGAGATGCCACGCTTTTTTGCCTTCTGACTTAAGAGGGGGCTTCCTATTACTATGTGCTCAATGTTTGGGATATCGTCCCAGAAGGGGTGGATTGTGTAGTCGGTCAGGACCCCTATGACAGGCTGGTTTAACTTCCCCATGTTCTTGAGCTCGTCAAGGATCATGGCACAGAAGACATGTGTGCAGACAATTATGTCTGGATTAAATTCTTCAAAAATCTTAAAGAATTTTTTTGATACAAGTTCTGTTACAACGTAGCTGAGGGCACTCCTTCGGGAACTGTGGCTCTTTTCCAGAGCTGCATATATCCGCCCATAAGGTTTTGGTGTATATTTGGTTGAAAAAAGATATCCTTTATCTACAGTGCTGTAGAGGGGCTTGCTCAGGTATTTAAAAAGATCAACGGTCTTTACATTGACTCCTTTATCTTCTAAAGCTTGCGATATGGCATGGGCTGAGGCGTGATGCCCATAGCCTGCGGTGATAGAGAGGATGAGCACATTCATTAGTCTTGTACCGTCGCTCAAGTTGAGGCGTCCTTTCCTACTGATATTTCTTGGTATATACTCCCTTGGTATTGTATAACTAAGTCCCCTCCTTAGCAAGAAGATGTTTGTCAGGTGCTTGCAATAGCCGGTACTCAGTATTATAATTGTATACGTTAAATCTAACAGGGCGATAAATTAGACATAAAATAGGTATAAAGCATACTCTGTACGATTATACTTAAATTACCTTTGGTTAGATGGAGGATGCTCTAAAATGATTGAAATAAATGAATACATAAAAAATGGAAAAAAAGCTTTCCTAGTAGGCATAGGCGGGATATCTATGTGTGCTCTTGCGGACTTTCTCAAGTCCCGTGGGCTTATTGTGAGCGGATCGGACATCCGGGACGGTGAAACCGTTAAGCGCCTGATGGATGACGGTATAGAGGTACATATAGGCCACTCAGCTGAGCATATCTTTGGAGCGGACTGTCTTATACGCACCGCCGCCGTAGGTGATGACAACCCTGAGGTGGCTGCTGCCATAAGAACGGGCATACCTGTTTTTGAGCGTGCCGCAGTCTGGGGCGCTATCATGAAAGAATTTGAGCAGGCGGTCTGTATTGCGGGAACTCATGGCAAAACAACCACTACCTCTATGGCCGTGCAGATAGCTATGGAGGGCTCTAAGGACCCCACAGCCATGATAGGGGGAGTTCTCCCGTTCATAGGCGCTGAGCACAGAATTGGGGGGCATAAGCTCATTATAGCTGAGTCCTGTGAGTATAAAAACTCGTTTCTAAAGTTTAACCCCACAGTGGCTGTAATTCTGAACGTGGAGGAGGATCACCTGGACTTCTTCAGCGGGATAGAGGATATAGTGGCATCGTTTAGGGCTTTTGCTGAGCGCACCCCGGAGGACGGCGTTGTTATTGTTAACGCAGATGACGCAAACGCAATGAAAAGTGTTGAGGGCATCGACCGTAGGACCGTCACCTTTGGTATTGACAGCGGCACCGTTAGGGCAATCAACCTGAACAGTGTGCAGGGGTGCTACTCCTTTGATATATCGCACCCAAACGGTATGATACCAATTACACTCAACAGGCCAGGACTTTTTAACGTATATAACGCCTTAGCCGCCGCCGCCAGTGCTTTGGAGGTTGGAATAGACGGCATCGCCATATCCCGTGGGCTGGAATCCTTTTCCGGGGTCAAGCGCAGGTTTGAGTTCAAAGGTACTTATAACGGTGCAATTATATATGACGACTACGCACACCATCCGTCTGAGGTGAAGGTGCTCTTTGATGCTACTGAAAACCTTGGTTATAAGAGGACGGTTGTAGTTTTTCAACCCCATACTTACACACGGACAAAGGCCCTATTTCAGGACTTTGTGCGTGAACTTAAGCGTCCGGATGTTGTACTGCTGTTACCAATATATTCTGCACGTGAGGTTGACACCGGAGAGATCTCATCAGATATGCTTGCAGCTGACATAGGTGCTGGAGCAGAAGTGGTGGAGGGAAATACCGCCGCAGCTGAAAAACTCCGCGCTATACTACAGAAGGGTGACCTCGTCCTGACTGTGGGCGCCGGTGAGGCATATATTGCCGGTGAGATGATAGCGGAGGAAGCATAAAAAGCACTTGCATTTTGAAGCTGATAGTGCTATCATACAACCATACAGACCTTCGGGGCGGGGTGTGATTCCCCACCGGCGGTGTTGTCTGCTAAGGCAGGCTCAGCCCGCGAACCTCTTAATAGAGGCCGAACCGGTGAAATCCCGGTGCCGACGGTATAGTCCGGATGATAGAAGGCGTGCAAGCTTTTGCCCCGTTTATTTGCGGGGCATTTTTGTATTTATGCGGAGGTCTGCAATTTTCGGTTCCGCTCACCGTAACGGCGGATGCCGCAAACGCGGCAGGAGGAGATATCATGCAGACATCGCGTAAAAGAGGTAGCTTTACAGTTAAAGTAATTGCAATGCTCGGAATGCTCACGGCACTATCTGTAGTGCTAACTTGGCTAATCCATTTCCCAATTATTCCGGCAGCACCTTTTCTTGAGTATGATCCCGCAGACATCCCAATACTGATCGGAACATTTACATTTGGACCGCTGGCAGGACTGCTTCTCACCATTGCAGTTTCAGCTGTTCAGGCGTTTACAGTCAGTGCTCAGAGTGGTGCTATGGGTTTCCTGATGCATGTTTTTGCTACCGGAACCATGGTACTTATTAGTGGTAGCATTTACAAAAGAGGAAAGGACATAAGGTCCGCCGTTTTAGGCCTGGTTTTAGGCGCTTTAGCCATGACCGCTGTAATGATTCCGCTGAACTTGATCTTTACACCCCTGTTTATGGGAGCACCGGTGGAGGCTGTTATAGATTTAATTCTTCCCGCAATACTACCTTTTAACCTCTTTAAATCATTTCTCAACGGAGCTGTAACCTTTATTTTGTACAGGAGGAGCTCAAGTTTCATTAAAGATTTGCTCCGCTGAATAGGGGTTGCCCCAACTAGTATATAGTGATAAAATAGAAATAAGCAGTGTCGCATTTGCCTTTTCCATCATAACATGGACTGAAACCTGTAATGATTCCGAATAGGGGGGGCGGACTGCTTGTTTTTTGATATACTGATAGTAATTTTAGCGTCAACCGGAGTTGTATTGCTCCTGAAGTATCTGCTTGAATTTCTTTTGATGCCTAAAAAAGTTGAAGGGTGCTCCATGTTTGTGGTAGTTTCGGTGAGTGGAGAGGTCCCTGAACTTGAGAGTGTCATCAGAAGTGCAAAATGGTTGGCCCAGCGGAACTCAGCTGAGTTTTTGCTGATTGACAGCGGAATGGAGAGCCAAACCCGCGCCGTGGGGGAAAAGCTTGCGGTGGATATTGGCTATAAACTACTTAATACAGATGAAGCGGTGAATGGATGGATACGGTAAATCTAAAGGAAGAGGAAGTAATAACCGGCGTAGTAGAGCACGTGGTGTACCACAATGAGGAAAATGGCTATGCTGTTTTCCGCATGGTCACACATGATGATGAGCCGGTTGTAGTTGTGGGCAACGTGCCATATATCGGCGCTGGAGAGGGAATAAGTGCCCGGGGCGTCTGGATTAGGCACCCCTCATACGGGGAGCAGTTTAAAGCCTCCGTTGCGGAAAGGACAATGCCCGCAGGTGAAGTTGCTATACTTCAGTATCTCTCCTCAGGTAATATATCAGGGATTGGGCCGGTAACCGCCAAAAGAATTGTCACCAAGTTTAAAGATGAGACCTTTGACATCCTTGAGTCTAAGCCGGAGGAGCTCTCAAAAATACCGGGTATTACAGCAAAAAAGGCAAAGGGAATATCTGAAAGCTTTAACCGTCAGCTGGGCATACGGCGCCTAATGGAATATATGATCTCCCATGGCATATCCCCACATGTGGCAATCCGTATGTACAAATGGTACGGAAACATGGCTGTGGAATTTATAAAGGATAATCCCTATATACTTACTGATGAAAATCTGGGCGTGGAGTTCCATTTGGTTGATGCTCTGGCGGCTGACCTAGGTTTTGTGGCAGACTCCCCAGCGCGCGTAGAGGCCGGCACTCTTTATGAGCTGGATTACAACACGTCTAACGGCCATGTATTTATCCCGCGTGAAAAGTTGACCGTGGCAACATCAAGGCTTCTGGAAGTGGACCAGTCGCTCTGTGAAGAGGCCCTCACCCGCCTTGTGGAGTCAGGGAAAGTTGTTCGTGAGGAGATATCAGGTAGGGACGCCTGTTACCTTGCAAGGTTATATGAGGCGGAACAGGACCTGGCGGAGCGGTTACGTGCGCTTGCGGCAGTCCCCCCCGCACCCATAAAAAACCTAGACAAGCGCATAGAGGACATCAAGGCAAAGCTAAACATAGACTACGCACCCCTCCAGTGTGAAGCCATCGCTTCAGTTCTTGAGCACCGTGTTTTCCTTCTTACGGGAGGCCCCGGAACAGGCAAATCAACTTCCGTAAGGGGGATGCTTGAAATGTTTGATATGATGGGGATAGACACCGTCCTATGCAGTCCCACAGGGCGCGCTGCAAAGCGTCTAAGTGAATTATCCGGCCGTGAAGCCACAACCATTCACAGACTGCTTGAGGTTGACTTTACATCTGACGGACCGGGGTTTAGGTTTGTCAAGGATGAGGACGAGCCCATCAATGCAGACGCCGTAATCCTTGATGAGACCTCCATGGTTGATGTGGAACTCATGAACTCACTTGTGCGCGCACTCAAACCGGGAGCCCGCCTCATTATGGTTGGGGACCCGGACCAGCTCCCTTCCGTGGGACCGGGTAACGTGTTAAAAGACCTCCTCACCTGTGATGTAATTGCCACCGTGTGTCTGACGGAAATATTCCGCCAGGCTCAGGACTCAAACATTGTCATGGCGGCGCATAATGTCAACCGGGGTCAAGTTCCGTCACTAAGAAACAAAACTGGTGATTTCTATTTCATGCAGCGCGGAAACCCTCAGAGTGTGGCGGATGCAGTGGTTGAACTTGTCACAGAGCGTCTGCCAAAAAACATGGGCTACCCTTCAGATCAAATTCAGGTTATATCGCCCACCAGACGTGGTGTGGCGGGCACCCTAAACCTCAATATAAAACTACAGCAGGCCATCAATCCGCCTGCTCCCGGTAAATCTGAGCGGAGGTCAGGTGAATATCTTTTCCGCACAGGTGACAGAGTAATGCATATAAGAAACAACTACGACCTGGAGTGGCACCTCGCTGATGGATCGGACAGGGGCATCGGTGTTTTCAATGGTGATGTAGGCGTCATTGCAAATATTGACACACGCGCCGAAACACTCCTCGTGCGCTACGACGAGCGCCTTGTATACTACCCATTTGAACTGGTAAATGAACTTGAACCCGCTTACGCCATGACTGTACACAAGTCGCAGGGCAGTGAATATCCCGCGGTGCTCTTTGTGGCATCTCAGGCGGCCCCGCAACTTCTTAACAGGTCGGTGTTCTACACTGCAATAACTCGCGCCCAGGGGCTCCTAGTAATAGTGGGGCAGGAGGATGTTGTATCCGCAATGGTAGAGAATAACCGCAGAAGCAGACGCTACAGCGGTCTAAAATATAGGTTAAGTAAATAGCGGTTGTTCTAGGTTCGTAGGGCCGGCATTTGGATGCCACTGTGATTGGAGGCATGTATGTTTAGAGGACTATACGGGGCAATTTTGGACGCACTTTTCCCCCCTAAATGTGTATTCTGCAAAAAGCTTCTCAAGGAGGACAGCAAGGACTTTTGCCCGGAATGTGGCAAGGCTCACTCCGGCTCAGGGGAACTTATCACCGGTGTGGGTGCATTTAGCCTGTGCGTGTCCGCTCTGAATTACAAGGATGACGTAAGGAAGGCCTTTCACCGCTTTAAGTTTGGCGGAAAGGTCAACTACGCCTCACCCTTTGGCAGATTGATGGCGGACACCATAAAGAACCAGCTTAAAGACCGCTACGACATAATAACATGGGTGCCAATCAGTGCCCGTAGGAGACGTAACCGCGGGTATGATCAGGCCATGCTCCTAGCATACTCCGTTGCCCTGGAACTGGAGGATGTGGCCGCAGAGGCAATCCATAAGGTCAAGGATACCCCCGCACAATCAAACATAAATGACCCCTCCCGCAGGAAATCAAATATCCGTGACGCTTACGCTGTTTTGGACCCATCGCTAATTATGGGAAAGCGCGTCCTCCTCATAGATGACATCTTTACCACCGGTGCCACCCTCTCGGAGTGCTCACGTGTGCTCCTTAATGCGGGGGCTGCCGAGGTCGTAGGTGCAGTATTTGCTCGTTCCGGTCGTTAGAAGAAAATTCCGCATAATTTCAAGTTTATGTATTGATTTTTGGATTGGTGTGCTATAATACTAGAGATTGGTAAAATCACGTGATTATATCGGTCGTAATATTCATGTATAAAGGTGTTTAAAAAAATGTTCAACAGAGATATCGGCATAGATCTAGGTACCGCAACGGTACTGGTTTTTGTAAAAGGTAAAGGAGTTGTACTGCGTGAGCCATCGGTTGTAGCGCTGGACAAGAATACCGGACGCCTCCTGAAAGTAGGAACTGACGCTCAAAAAATGCTGGGTAGAACCCCCGGCAACATCGTGGCAATACGCCCTCTGCGTGAGGGTGTTATTTCGGACTACGATATGACCGAGCGCATGATAAAAGAATTTATTAAGAAGCTTGTTGGATTCCGCCTCTTTAAGCCGCGGGTGGTAATTTGTGTGCCCAGCGGTATCACAGAGGTTGAGGAGCGCGCAGTTATTGACGCCGGAATGCAAGCGGGAGCTCGCAGAGTCTACCTCATAGAGGAGCCCGTTGCAGCAGCTGTAGGCGCCGGAATTGATATTGCAAAACCGGAAGGCCACATGTTGGTTGACATCGGTGGCGGAACTACGGACATTGCCATAATTTCATTGGGTGGTATAGTTGAATCCACCTCCATCAAAATAGCTGGCGATCAATTTGATGAAGCCATCATCAAATACATACGCCGCAAACACAACGTCCTCATAGGTGAGCGCACCGCTGAGGATTTGAAAATTAGCATCGGCTGTGTATATCCGCGTGATGAGGAACAGATTGCTGAAATTAAGGGCCGTGACCTCATGACCGGTTTACCGCGCACATTTAATGTGACCTCAGCAGAAATGCTGGAGGCCTTTGAAGAGGTGTCCACCAGAATCATTGAGGGTGTCCATTCTGTTCTGGAACGCACTCCCCCTGAGCTGGTAGCAGACGTCTCAACTAACGGCATCGTAATGACTGGTGGGGGAAGCCTTGTCTGGGGATTTGACAGGCTTCTAAAAAGCAAAACCGGCATAGAGACCCACATTGCTGATGAAGCTGTCAGCTGCGTGGCTTACGGAACCGGAAAGAGTCTTGAGTGGATCAATGAGATGCAGGACGGCACAATAAACCTATCCCGTCGTAAACAGATGCAGATCTAAAGGTGATTTATGAATATTGTCATTGTAGGTGATGGCAAGGTTGGCAGAGCGTTGACTGAGCAACTCACCCGTGAAGGACACAACATAGTTATAGTTGACACCAACCCTAAAGTAATTGATGAGATAGTCAACAGCTTGGATGTGCTAGGTATATCCGGTAACGGAGCAAGCTATGAGGTCCAGATGGAAGCGGGTGTGGATAAAGCAGATCTCCTTATTGCCGCCACCTCTTCAGATGAAATTAACATTTTATGCTGCCTTGTGGCAAAGAAAATAGGGGCCAAAAGTACTATAGCTCGGGTGAGAAACCCCGAGTATTCAAAGCAACTCACATTTATGCGTAATGAATTAGGCCTTAGCCTAGCTATAAACCCTGAGTTATCGGCAGCAAATGAAATCTTCCGAATACTCAGGTTTCCTGCTGCCTTAAAAATTGATTCATTTTCAAGAGGTAAGGTGGATTTGGTTGAGCTTAAAGTCACTGAGTCCAGCCAGTTGGATGACACCGCCCTCTACGCCTTGGAAAAGAAGTATAGAATCAAAATACTTGTGTGCGCAGTACAGCGCGGGGAAAATGTGTATATTCCAAGCGGAGACTTTATCCTCCGTGCAGGTGACAAAATACACATCACCGGTGCGCCTAAAGCGGTGGATGAGTTTATTAAAGCTGTAGGCATTGTAAACCGCAAAATCAAGACAGTTATGCTTGTAGGTGGCGGAAAGATAGCATACTACCTCGCAAGGCAGCTCATAGGCATAGGTATGGAAGTCAAAATCATTGAGAAGGATGAAAAACGTGCAAACGAACTCAGTGACCTCCTTCCTGAAGCCCTTATAATTCACGCTGATGGAGCGGACCATGATGTTCTTGAGGCGGAAGGCATAGACACGGTAGATGCCCTTGTTGCCCTCACCGGGATGGATGAAGAAAACATTATAATATCCGTATACGCCAATTCAAAGACCGTGGATAAGGTCATAGCAAAAGTGAACAGGCAATCTCTTATAGGGATGCTGGGCAGTGTTGGTGTTGAAACGGTAATATCGCCTAAGGACATCACAGCCTCAAACATAGTGAGGTATGTAAGAGCTATGCAGAACTCCTTAGGGAGTAAAGTACAGAATCTACTTAGAATTGTAGAAAATAGAGCTGAAGCTCTTGAATTTAGGGCTTCTAAAGACTCCAAATGTCTTGGAATACCTCTTCAGGATCTTAAAACTAAGTCCAATCTTTTAATAGCATGTATATCCCGTAACTCAGCCGCTATTATTCCAGGAGGTAATGATAAGATCATTGAAGGGGATAGCGTAATAGTTGTAACTACAAACCAGTATCTACAGGATTTGGATGATATTCTTGAAAGCGAGTAGAGCATCATATGAATTACTCCATAATTATATCGACGGTCGGTAAGATTCTTCGTGTTGAAGGTCTTCTCATGCTCCTTCCGTTGATTGTATCGCTTATATATAAAGAAAAAGACTGGAGCTCATTTGCAGTAATTGCGGTGCTCCTTGTTTTTATTGGATTTATTGCAAACAGGAAAAAACCCAAGGACTCTGTCGTAAGAGAGGGCGAGGGGTTTGTAATTGTTGCATTATCATGGGTACTAGCGTCAGTTTTTGGCGCACTTCCGTATTTTATTAGCGGCGCAATTCCATCGTTTGTGGACGCTGTTTTTGAGACGGTTTCCGGATTTACCACAACAGGTTCATCTATACTGCAAAATGTGGAGGCACTATCCCATGGAATGCTCTTTTGGAGGAGCTTTGCTATCTGGATAGGCGGTATGGGAATTATAGTCTTTGTGTTGGCTGCCTTACCCAAATCGGAAGGAAGATCCATTCACATTATGCGTGCGGAGGTACCCGGTCCCGTAGTAGGCAAAATTGTCTCTAAAGTAAAAAACAGTGCTAGGATACTCTACGGAATATACATAGCGCTCTCTATAATGCAGATTGTTCTCCTTCTTGTGGGAGGAATGCCCTTTTTTGACAGTATATTGAACACGTTTGCAACAGCCGGGACCGGTGGGTTTACCATTAAAAATGCTAGTATTGCAGCCTATAGTAGCACTTACGCAGAGTATGTCATAATGATATTCATGATACTGTTTGGAATAAACTTTAACGTCTATTTTTTGATTATTACAGGTCATCTTCTACAAGCTCTTAAGAGTGAGGAGCTGAGGCTATATCTTGGCATTATCTTGGTTGCAGTTATAGCCATTACCGTCAACATATTTCAGATGTATGGAAATATAGGGCACGCCTTTAGGGACGCCGCGTTTTCCGTCTCATCAATTATAACTACAACAGGTTTTATCACCGGCAACTTTGACCTATGGCCTAGCTTTTCCAAGACTATTTTGGTTGTGTTAATGTTTATAGGCGCAAGTGCCGGATCTACTGGCGGCGGACTAAAGATTGCAAGGGTTCTTATAATGAAAAAGACGGTGTCAAGAGAAATCAAGCGTCTGCTCCACCCCCGCTCAGTCGTAGCGGTAAAGGTGGAGGGCAAAACGCTTGAAGATAGTGTTGTCCGGAGCACCGGAGTCTATTTTATGGTGTATATGGCTATTTTTACACTTTCTTTGATTCTTGTATCTCTGGATGGCTACGACCTAATTGCTGACTTCACAGCCGTTGTCACCTGTTTTAATAATGTTGGACCCGGACTGGGTGTAGTTGGCCCTGTTGGTAACTTTTCCGGTTACTCCGGATTTACTAAAGTGGTGCTGTCACTGGATATGCTCTTTGGACGTCTGGAGATCTACCCCATGATTATGATGTTTATACCCTCCATCTGGAGGCGCAGATAAATCACAGTACTAGCAACCACTTCAACATAAGTAAGACACCAAACCCGGGTGCACCCAGTAACCCAATAACTAGAGAATTTATTAGGTTGACACCTAGGTATATTCCGGTGTACACACCCGCTAAGTCTAAGGCAATGAGCACACCAAACCCTAGAACAGTGTGTAATAGTGTCTTCATTGCAAGCTTTAGCGGAATCTTAAAAATGCGAAACGCCGCTACCACCACCGCTAGACCTATGGCGCCAAGCATAATCTCCTGCAGGTTCATCTACTTCACCTTCAATCATAGGTCAAACCCTTTCTCTCTTTAAATGTCTCTCTTTTTTCAAACCCCTGCTCCCGCGCACGTCTCAGCAGATAGCTGTAATGCGCCTGTAGCGAGTTTATTTCATATATGCTAGCGTCCACCAGCTCGGGCTCCGAGACGTTGTCAAATGAAATACGTGCCATACGTAGCTGTTCCCGCGTATTTTCAATAGCCCCCATTAGTTCTTGACGCTCCACATCCTGCTCAGATCCTCTCATTTTAAAAAGACCCGACTTTCTTGCAGGCTCGGACATTATAACTCCTCCTCTCACAGTAAAATATACTGTAATAATTTCCATTTATTCCATATTCTAAACATCAATTTGCAGAAGTCGAAAGGAAGTCATTATGAAAAGAGAACCATTCATGGAAGTACATGTCAAAATTCAGCCGGACCTAATATCCCGCATTGAAACAAACTCAGAATCCGTTGTCATGATACCCTTCGGAGGAACTGTAGAAGGAAGCCTCTTCAGGGGCAACGTTATGCCAGGAGGAGTGGACACTCAAGTTGTAAATGCTGTTGGTGTACGTCATATGTCAGCTCGCTATATGCTGGAGGGGACGGATAATTCCGGAAAGCTCTGCCACATTTATGTGGAGAACAACGGATACTTTGAAAAGGGCTCCCAACAGTCCATATTCCTCACCGTTCCAACATTTATAACTGACAGCCAAGACTTAGCTCCATACCTACATACCCGTAAGTTCCGCGGAGAAGGTCACCCTGCAGAGGGCGGTGTCACCATTAAGTTTTTTGAGATATGACTTGAAATACTGGTCCCGCTGTAGTATAATGTTAAAGCGCTAAGGGGTTTATCCAGAGGCGTCAACCATAGTATGCCGCTGTGGTGAAATGGCAGACGCGCTGGACTCAAAATCCAGTGGTAGCAATACCGTGTCGGTTCGAGTCCGACCAGCGGCACCAAATAGCGCGGGAATGACTCAGTGGTAGAGTGTCACCTTGCCAAGGTGAAAGTCGCGAGTTCGAATCTCGTTTCCCGCTCCACAAAAAAGTCCAGTAAATCTGGGCTTTTTTATAAATAAAAGGAGGTTTAAACAATGCCATATATTAATCTAAGTACCAGTAGGACCCTCAGCCCTCAGGATAAATCAGACATTTTTGAGATAGTCAATAAAAACATAACGCTTCTACCCGGAAAGACCCCTGAGGTTACAATGATTAATTTGCATGACAGCTGTTCTATGCAGAAGGGTCATAATGAGGTACCCTGCATATTTGTGGAGGCGCGCCTCTACAAGCAATCCCCTGAAGCAGATAAAGCTACATTTGTAGCAGAATTCTCCAAGGCACTCTCCGCCAAACTAAACGTTGACCTCCCAAACATATACCTAAACATCATAGAGTTTGATGCATGGGGATCTAACGGAGCATACAGAGCATAAGCCAATAACAAAAGGCCAGAGTGGATAAGTGAACCACTCCGGCCTTTGGCGGGTGTTCATAAGGATACTTTGTGAACCGCCTAAAAATGCGGGGTATAAGGCGGACAGTTTCGGCTGTCCGCCTTTTGCTATGCCTTAAATTGCAGCTGGCAGTTCATCATCAAACAGCATTTCATCATCCATTCCGTAGAATTCTTCCATAGAGGGAATGTCAAATTCCTCTTTGACATCGTTCAG
>CAZIVK010000004.1:0-16416 GCA_964542515.1 uncultured Oscillospiraceae bacterium
TAGAATATTTAGCAATTAATTAATAAATATTGTATTTTTATCTTGCTAATAGGGCAAAACAGTTATATAATGTATTTTGTAGAAAACTGGAGTGTCAACATTGATAGAGCTTAAAGGTGTCTCCAAAAAGTACGGTGTTGGTAGTGGAAAAATCAACGCACTCAGAGGTATTGACCTCACCATACCCCAAGGTGATTTTTTGTCGATAGTCGGTGCATCAGGTTCGGGAAAGACAACTCTTATGAATATAATTGGTTGTCTTGACACACCAAACTCCGGCACTTATCGGCTTGACGGTGAGGAGACCTCCTCGCTTGACCGCAACAGTCTCGCGCGCATCCGGAACCGGAAAATCGGGTTTGTGTTTCAGCACTTTAACCTTCTCAGCCGCCTTACCGCACTTGAAAACGTAGAAATGCCCCTTATGTTCAGAGGCATACCCGCTCAGGTACGGCGTCACGCAGCAGAAGCCGCCATGGACAAGGTAGGGCTCTCACACCGCCTTACACATACTCCAAATGAACTCTCAGGCGGCCAGCAACAGCGCGTCGCTATTGCTCGGGCAATAGTTACAGAACCCTCCGTTATTCTTGCTGATGAGCCTACCGGAAACCTAGACTCTACTTCAGGTGCTGACATCTTGGAGTTGCTGACGCTACTGAACAACCGCGGAACTACTGTTGTACTCATTACACATGACGTTTCTGTAGCATCTCGGTGTTCTTCAGCTGTACGCATCACTGACGGCCAAATTAACACAACTATCTAATTGGAGGACCCTATGACAAGGCGTGACAAAACAAACTATTACTTAGACATCGCAGAAACAGTTCTTGAACGTAGCACCTGCCTTAGACTTCACTACGGAGCAATAATCGTCCGAAATGATGAAATCATATCTACTGGTTATAACGGTGCTCCCCGGGGTAGAGCAAACTGTAATGAACTTGGTTACTGTATCCGTGAAAAGTTGAACATACCCTCCGGTGAGAGGTATGAACTCTGTCGGTCCGTACACGCAGAAGCTAATGCCATCATATCCGCTCCCCGTGAGCAGATGCTTGGCTCAACCCTATACCTAGCCTGTCGTGACGCTAAGACTGACCAACTGGTTGCCGGAAGATCAAGCTGTGCTATGTGCAGACGTCTTATCATCAATGCCGGTATTGAGCGCGTCATTATCCGTGAAACAAGTGACACCTACAGTGTTGTGGATGTTGAACTTTGGATCCGTGATGATGACACCCTATTTACTCTTTGACATCAGTTACATAAAATTATTTCAAACGAGGGATTTATTTTGAATCAGAGTCTTAAATTCTCTTCACACGACCATCTGTTACAGTGGTTCCGTCAAAATTCTACAGAGATCCCGGGTATCTGGATACGTTTTGACACAAATGACACAGAGTCCACACTCACCACGGATGATGCTCTCCGTATAGCCCTTAGCTTTGGCTGGGTTGAGGATAGGATTAAGCGTATCAGTGAAGACAGTTTTCGTAAAAAATATATACCGCGCCGTGACAGAAGTCCGTGGACAGATGAGCAAAAAGCAATTGTAAATGAGCTCACCGCTCTTGGAAAGATGGAAAAACCCGGCATCAGTGTCATGATTCGTGCCAAGTCTGACGGCTCCTGGAGTACTGTTCAGACCTCCCCCCAGACTGATGCTATGCTAGAGACCTTCACCCAGGCCCTGCAGCCACATGAGCCTGCCTTTAGCATATTTTTGAGGTTACCTTCCTCCACACAGCGCACATATGCCAGTAACTACTGTAATGCCAAACGCCCTGAAACCCGTGTCCGGCGCCTTAAAAGTATCATAACCAAACTGACGGCCGGCACCATTTAACTACTAACCTAATAAAAGCTGACGCCCCAAATCTTTATGATTTAGGGCGTCATTATTTTATTTCACTTCGCGGATTATACCCATTGGGGTCTGCTGTCCACTCTGTCCAAGGGGATTATCTTTTAAAATTGCCACCAGCAAATCCTTGTCCAAGGTTTCGTCAGACACGCCAAGAATCCTGCCGGCAAGGTCATTTATGTCAACAACACATACGCGGTGTCCTACCCTATCTGCTGTATCCCGTGCCACTTTGTCCGGGTTTTCCGGTCCCAGTACAACACACTTGTTATACGGTGGCAAGGTATACGGTGTAGGTCCGTCAATGGATTCAGCCTTGTAGCCCGCCACCTTATAGAACCACCCGCGGCGTCCAAGGAGCTTTCCAACAGCGCTTATAAAAGCTGCAAAAAGAATACGCGGTTTTCCACACTCCCGTAGAGCCATCTCCATGGTTTCTGGCATTGAGAGCCCAATTCCGTACGGGGACTTGTACACAAATTTAGAGAGTAGACGCGCGAGCTTTGATGGGGCAATACTGTCCAGCGGTATGGCCCTCTTTTGTGAACATGCCACACTCTTTTCCGAAATAAAGAGAATGTTGTCAGACTCTCCAAGGCGCTCAAGCACCTCTTTTGCGTACTTTTCTGCTACATCGGGAATAGAGTCGTTTTCTGTAATTACGTGGGTCTTGATTGGGTATCTGGCAAACTTTCTGCCACCCACTTCAATTATCTCGTTTTTGCCTTGATTTGTTCCGAGCTCCATGTAAAGCTTCCTTTCGATCTGTGAATTTTATTTTACTTATTCAACTGTTACTGCAGATGAGGACGAGACTACGCATATATAGCTGGTACCAACATTAAAAATGCGCTCTGAACCGTCAGTGTTTGTATATTTAAAGGGCGACTTGTAGGAGTCTTTGGACCACTGTATGTCAACGATTTCACCGTTACACACAAATATTCCGTCACCTGAGCCCACCAGATCAACCTCCATCCTGCCATATGCGTCCCCTCGGATTGGCGATATTGAGGTGTAGATAACCACAATATTCTTAAAAGCTAGCTGCTCACCAATACCTGCATCCATATGCTTTTTCCCATATTGACTTACAAAATATGTCTTGTCTTCCGAGCTGTATTCAAACTTGGCAGTCTTGTAATTGGAGAGCTTGACTGTCAGTAATTCCGCAGTCTTTCCACCAAGCTCCACGTCCTCCATAAAGCTCATAGGGTATGAGTATCCCTCTTCATGCTCCGTTCTAAACTTTGCTTTTTCTATGATCTTTTCAACTCTCTCACCGGAGGTCATAAGGCTGTGTTCATAGCCGTTATTTTTTCTGCGGTAACTGTCCCTGTAATACAGAGGACCCTCATAGCCGCCCTTTATGGCATCAAGAGTGGTTACTCCTCTGGTTTTTATGTCCGCATAAGCCATTTCACTGGCACCGGCGTGAAGCAATAGACCATCATGTCCCTGCGCCAAATCAAGATAGTAACTACGGGTGGATCTGACGGAGCCAATTATATCTGCCTTGGATGGGTCCTGCATTACAGCAACTAGGCGTGTTATTCCGCCTTCGGCCACTATTTCATAAATGATATCTGCACTGGATATACCGTACTGGGGCAGGGCCTGCTTTATGTTGTTAATCATTATTAACACGGGTCTGCGGTTGATGTAAGCCTTATCAATCTCCAGTCCCGTCAATGGGTTTACGTTCTCCGGCGGGGTAGGCGATGGCGTGGGAGTAGGGGTGGGGGTAGGTGTTGGAGTTGGAGTTGGGGTAGACGTAGGGGGCGAGACCTGTGGAGTCTCAGATGCGATAGGTTCATTTTCACCACACGCCGACAGCAGCATCAACAGGATTATAACTAATACAAATAGAGTTTTCTTCATTTTTTATTACTCCTCAAAAATTACATCAAGAACCCGTCCATTTTACCACAAAGCTCCACGCTGTTCAACCTCGGTATCAATTCTTATATGGAACAGCAAAGCTATGTGTGATATAATATAGAATATTGCAAATTACATTGACGCGGGGTGTTTAACATGGAGCTTCGAAGGGGTTTAATAAGGGACGAGCTTGAACTGAAAGCTTACATACTCTTTGTTCTTAAGTACTTTTACGAGCCTGTCCCTATGGAGTTACTAACTGAACTTACAATGGACAGGGTGGCAAGCTACTTTGAGTTTGCCGCCGCACTGGATGATCTCGTTAAAAATGGTATGGTCTCAGAAAATGACCTCAAACAGTACCAAATAACCGTTCTTGGGCGCTTCACTCTCCAATCGGTAGAGTCAGGCCTCCCCTATTCCACGCGTCAGCACACAGAAACTGACATTGAACAGGTCATTGCAAAAACAAGACGTGACTCCTCCATTAAGACATCCCTTGTAGCTGATGGGGACTCCTTCAAAGTGCAGATGGAGCTTCTTGCAGACCACGGCACCATCCTAAAGCTTGAGCTCCTGGCATCAAACAGGAAGAACGGTGACCAACTTATATCAAACTTCAGGGACCATGCAGAAAAAATATACCTTTCAATAGTGGACTCACTTACAAGGCCCAACGAATAACTGTTCCCCCATTAATTCAAGTTATTTCATACCGCTTTCCGCCCATAATTTCCTTTGTGTCCCGCCTTATGGTATTGAGAGGATCGTATACCGCACCGGCCAGTATTTTGGCGATGTCCTTTACGAGCCTCTTTCCCTTTTTATACTTAACGGAGTGTCCTATGGCACTTAACCCTTGTGAGGACAGCGGTGAGTAACTGCCGTAATAGGCACCGGTCTTTTCCAACATACTCCGACGCACATCCTCTTTGCTCGGACTTTTATTATAATTAAAGATGCGGTACACACGCCCCACCTCTGCAGCAGTATGTCCGTCACTTCCCGCCACAAAGCTCAGGTTGTTGTCCAAAACAAGTTCTTTTGCCAGGTTGTTAGATATCTGATTTCTGGACGTATTACGTCCGTTAAAAATTTCCACACCATCAATCAAATCAAGAACACCGGCCACCTTAATAGCTGTGCCCCTGTAGGGGTGAGCTGCAAAAACAAGCCCCTTTTCAGCCCGGACATATCTTAATACTTCTTCAAACCTGTACATACCTCCGGACCTTTTCAGTCCGGCCTCTGCAGGTCCTCGTGTCACAAAATAGCACAGTATATGGCCAAGCTCAGTGGATACCTCCACTGCAGGTATTACCATAAGCCCGCTGCGCTCCTTAGACAGGGCTTCATACGCTCCATCAAACACATTGTGGTCAGCTACTGCTATTCCGTTAAGCCCTTTGGATCTAGCCGTATCAAATAACTTTCCTATACTCATAGTGGCATCTGACGAATACCGTGTGTGCAGATGAAAATCTATTTTAAAATCCATATCAACCCTCCAAGCCATTTCTTATATAGTGGAATATGTACTGCTGGACTATGCCGGCCTCATCACCAAAGGATGTTACATCAAAGCCCTTCCCTCCGTAGTATCTGTCCAAGGCACGCTTTATCCAGACATCCACCGGAAAGGCCTCCACCTTTCTGCAACCAAAGAGCGCCACGCAGTTTGCTACCTTCTTCCCAACACCCTTCAGGCGCATCAACTCGTCCATGACCTCATCATAACTCAGCTTTTCAAGTTCATGTAACTTTATATTTCCTGCCACAACCTCAAGCGCAGCATTAAGCAAATAGCCCGCACGGTATCCGGCTCTCATCGGCTCCATATCTGCGGGCGAAAGTCCTGCAATCCGCTCTGGAGTAGGAAACAAATAGTACTCCTTACCCCTGTATGTCACAGAGTCTCCAAAAAGCTCACACATACGCTCCACAATCCCGCGTATACGCTTTATGTTGTTACACTGGGATATAATAAAGGTACAAAGAGCCTCCCACGGATCCTGTCTGAGTACCCGTATACCCTTACCAAACTCTGCGGCAAGGGAAGCAAAATCATCACTTGAAAGTTCAGCCCTAACCCGAGCGTAATCCCGCCCCATGTCAAAATAGTCATACCAAATGTCCGGATAGTCACGCTCCGGGCAGTCCAGATATATTTTATCGCCATCAGCACGCACACCAAGAACCTTACCCATGGCAACACCAATCCACTCGCCATCAGCTTGCTCTATCCAGCGGAATGCCTGTCCGCAATCAAATATCAGTTCAGGCCGAAAGTCCTCCACATTCTGAAGTACTACAAAACCATTGTCTACAATATATTCCATTTCTAATCCTTACCCATCTTTTTATCCCATCTATTATAACCCCAAAGGAGAGTTGACGCAACATGACAGAAAAGAATTACACCATCCCCATAAACGAGGAATTTGACAAATACGACGGATGCCCCGTATGCCGCCTCCACCAAAAACTTGAGGAGCGCAGCCTGGAATATGTCATGGGCGCCGCCATGATGGAGCCAAATGTCCGCATAAGCACCAACAAAACAGGTTTCTGTGCAGGTCACTACTCGGACATGCTTTCCATAAACAACAGACTGAGTCTTGCACTTATGTTGGAAACCCACTTACAAGAAATTCAGTCACTGTCCACGCTCAATGAAAAGTCCGGCAAAAAGGAGATCAAAGCCTCAGTTGAGGGGCTAACCCACATTGCGGACAACTGCTTTGTATGTGGTAGAGTGAACTACACCCTCATCAAATACTGTGAAAACATCATTCATCTCTGGAAAAACGAGCCCGTCTTTAGAGAGAAGTTCAAAAAGCAGCCCATCTTCTGCTTTAGACACTCAGCCATGCTCCTAAAGCACGCGGATAATAAATTGAACGTAAAGCTCCTGACCCAGTTTGCATCAGAGCTTTTTGAAGTTTCCCGCAAAGCTCTTACCAACGCATCAGAGGAAATTTCACGCTACTGCAAGAGTTATGACTACCGCTTCTCATCAGACGACCTCGGTGAGGCCAAGTACGCAGCGGAACATGCCATTACTTTCCTAACCGGCCTCGAAAAATGAAATAATAAGCAAGATTCTAATGATTCCTTAATGATAACGCATTATTTAATGGTATAATAAAGTAAAGACATAGCCAAATCCCCTTTTGGAGGAAGAATATGCTTAAGGACATTATAAGAGCGGACATAAATGACTCTCTCAACAGTGCATTTGACGATGTGCGTAAAGCCTTTGCGTCAATTAATTATCAGCCGGTTAACAAACAACCGGTTACATCCCATGTCCGTTTTCCCCACTCACCCATTGGCAAGGTCTCCGGGATCCTTTTTATTATATTTGGGTCTATTGGCATGGGACTATTTGGCATCTCATCCTTTGTCCTAACGGTCATTAGCAGTTTAATAAGCGGTATGCTGACCGTAACTCCACTAATAGCAACCTTCTTTTCCGTTTTTGCAGTCAGTGTAATTCTGTTTTTAAGAGGCCTCAACCTACGCAAAAGGTTTAAAAGGTACCGTATGTACCTGACACTCCTGAAGGGGCGCAGTACTTGTATGATTAAGGAACTCGCTCTATACTCCATACTCAGCGAGAAATTCGTAATCAAAGATTTCCGGAAGATGATCTCAAAAGGAAACTTCCCCCAAGCCCACATTGATGATGAAAAGACCATGATCATGCTGAATCATGAAATCTATGAGCAGTATTTATTGCTACAGGCTGATTTCAAGGCACGTCAAGCTGCAGAAAAGCTTGAGGCAGCTGAGCGCAGAAAAGTGAAGGTAACTCCAGAGATGTCTAGAATCCAGATAACGGTGGATGAAGGCAGAAAGTACATCCAGCAGATGAACGAAGCCAAAACTTCCATCACGGACCCGGAGGTCTCAACCAAAGTACAAAGCTTGGCGGACACCATCAGCAGAATAATCAGTTATGTTGAAACCCACCCTGAAAAGCTCCCTGAGGTGAGACGCTTCATGGCATACTACCTTCCAACCACCATCAAACTCTTGGAGTCCTACCAGGAATTTGACCGCCATCCAATCCAGGGCACCAACATAACAAAAGCAAAAAGTGAAATTAAAGGCGCCCTGAACACCATCAACTCCGCATTTGAAACATTGTTTGACAGCCTTTTTGAGAACGCTGCTTGGGACGTCTCAACAGATATATCTGTAATGAAAACAATCTTTGCACAGGAAGGTCTCACGAAAAATGATTTTAAATAGAAAGATTTAACTAAATGAAGTAGCTGGCCCGTTTTATAGCCCAGCTACTTCTTTATTCTGCTAGTATATATCCCCAATACCTTCCAATACGGACTTTCTGGATTTTTCCTTCCTCCGTCTGCTTAGCAAGAATTCGGTTCATTTCATAGATCTCATATGCGTTCTTGACTCCCACTATATCCTTTGGAGGCGCAATAACCCGCTTACCAGAAATGACAGCCGTCACTTGCTCCAAGTTTAAAGTACTCTGCTCAATGGCAAGGGATGAATGAGCGATGAAATTCATGGAACATATATCCATTAACTGCGTCTATCTATATGCAAATCAAATTAAACTGCGGACTCCCGTCCGCGTATGGAGGTCACTTATGAAAAAGACATTAACATCCCTACTACTAGTATGTATATTGATTATATCAATGTTGTCTGCTACAGCGCTGGAGTACACAGATATTAAAGGCCATTGGGCCGAAGGAACTATTATGGAAAACAATTTTACAGACATCTTAGCGGAGGATGGAAGCTTTCTTCCTAATAAGGCTATAACCCGTATAGAGTTTGCCAGGATCCTCCACACGGCCCTCGGCATCAATATCCAGTATCTCATAGCTCCTGACATCACTGAGATCTTTAGCGATATGAAAAATGACTCCCCTGGCGCCTCAGAGCTATATAACCTGGCAATTACAAACATCATCCCAAAAACCGACACATTCCGACCGAATGATCCCCTCCGCAGGGAGGATATGATTCACTACATCATGAGCGGTCTAGATTACAAAACTGGCGGCCAATACCCCATCATCCTAATGATGCCTGCCCCCTTTACAGATGACGCAGACATTACTGAAGAGTACAAAAATGATGTGATTCACGCTGTCCTTCTAAAAATCATTAACGGAAGAGGAGACAACATGCTCTATCCTGCCGATGCAGCAACCAGAGCAGAAGCCGTGACGGTCATAGGCAGACTACTCACTACACTGAAAAATGTTGCCAATGTTGGAGTCTATCCCGAAGCAGTCATTGCCGATGATTCCATTGAAATGAAGCTGACAATCACAAACAGTACCAAAGAACCGGTCACAATCAACTACAACTCAGGTCAACACTTTGACTTCAAACTGTTTGACGCTGAAGGAAACAGCCTATATGTCTGGTCCGCAGATAAGATGTTCACAATGGCACTAACTTCTACCGTCATAAACCCCGGAGAATCACTGGAGCACACTGTAATTCTTGATGGAGAGGCCTATACAGCTATTAAGGACAATATCCACTCCATGAAAGCATTCATCACTGGCACCTCAGAGTCCTTCAACGTATACGCTGAAGGATACGAGTATCTACCATAAAACCAATAAAAAGTCTCGCACTTTTCAACTTCCGAAAAGTGCGAGACTTTTTTATGTCCTACATGTGTAGGAGTATTTCCCTGGAGAAACATTGTGGATGGTACCGTCAGGCAAGCACAGCCTTGCCTCAGCGGGTGTTTCCACAGCAACATTGACAAAAATCCCCTCAATTTCCCAGGAAACACAGATTGTCCCCCTTCGTGATTTGTAACTTCCCGAGACTTTGCCAAGTCTGGAGTCCACATAGGGGCGTATTTCAATCTTCTGATAACCGGGTTCAGCGGGGCTGATGCCCAAGATGTACCGATAATAGAACTCCCCCACGCTGCCAAAAGCGTAGTGGTTGAAGGAAACCATGTTGTCAGCACTCATTTTGCTTTCATTTACCTGGCCGTTTGGCATCAGAGCATCCCAACGCTCCCAAATTGTTGTAGCTCCGCGCTTTATCTGGTACATCCACCCGGGACAACCGTCCTGTAGCAGAATATCATAGGCCAGTTTAGCTTCCCCGCCGTCCGCCAAAAGAGGCAGAATATGTTGAGTAGCAAAAAAACCGGTCTGAATACCATCTTTTCTTACCTTGTCCACGAGATGACCAAAGACCTTATTGTACAGTTCTTCTTTTGGAAGTACATGCTTCAGAGCCATAATGTATGCGCCTTGATAGTCATCCTTCATACGCCCGTCTTTTTTAACGTACTTCTTGATATAGGCATCCCGTGTCTTGTTCAGTTGTTCTCCATACCTTTCTGCATCATCACTTTTACCCATACTTCTTGCAGTATCGGTCATAATGCGCAGATCATTTACAATAAAGGAGTTGGATACCGGGCCGTTGTGCATTGCCATGTAGGCCATTTTCTTACCCATCATAAGCCAATCTCCAAGGTTTGGGGATATCCACAGGTTTTTGCTTCCCATTTTACGGATCTCCATCTCCACAAAGGTCCTCATGCTATCATATTGAGTTTGTAAATGTTTGCTGCTTCCATACTGCCAATAAAGCATTTCAGGCAAGATAGTGACTGCATTTCCCCAGCCCAGCATGCTCAAGAAGCCTACACCTGCCGGCCCTAAAGCTGGCACAGTTGAGGGTACGTAGCCCTCAGAGTTGTCCATCTGACTGAAACGGATATCCTTGAGGAACTTCTCCCAGAAAGCCTCTGTATCAAAGTTATAACTGCCGGTAAGTGCAAATACGTGCCCGTCTCCGGTGTAGCCCATACGCTCATCCCTCTGCGGGCAGTCTGTGGGAACTTCCACATAATTGGACTTTTGACCCCAGACCAGGTTGTCATATAGCTTTTGTACTAATGGTTCTCCACTTTTGAACTGTCCGGTGCGCTCCATGTCGTCATAAATGGCGTATGCTGTAATCAGTCCATCAGAATAGCTTGTCCCCGAAAGCTCGGCGTACCTGAACCCCATGTATGTAAAACGTGGCCGGTACTTTTTCCCCTCACTTCCTTTGTGGTAAATCAATTCAGCCTTTGCTTTACGCAGGTTTGCGGTATAGAGGCTGCCGTCTTCATTCAAAATTTCACCGTGTCGGAGTTTTAATGAGTCGCCCTGCATCTTTCCGGGATCTATTTCTACGATACCGGCAAAGTTCTGACCAAAGTCCAGAATAGTTACGTCACCACGTTTAGTTACGGTTTTTACAGGTATCTCCTCATGAAGCTTAACCATAACTGCTCTTTGCTCCAACACCTCAGGTAGCTTGCCGGTGAACTTAACCGGAGAGTCCTCATGTGCATTTGTAACTTCGTTGTATATCTCACCGTCATAAAACGCCGCATAAATGTATGGGGAGGGCAGCTGGGTCACCTCCTCATGAGAGGTGTACTCCTTAACGCTTCCATCTGAGTACTTTATAGACAGCAACCATGAAACTGCAACCTGATCTCCGTAAATCTGAGTCTTGTTGTCAAAAGTAAAGCGTCCACAGTACCAGCCCTGCCCAAGATATACACGCAGGGAGTTTTGTCCTGTCCCCAACATATCTGCAACATCATATGTCTGGTAGTTCAGATGGCGCGGGTAGTACGTGTACCCGGGTGCAAATAGTGCATCTCCTACCTTCTGGCCGTTTATTTCTGCCTCATACACACCTAATGCCGTGATATGAAGTGTGGCACTTTCTACTGCGCTTCCATTGACCTGTTGCTCAAAAACAAAGACCTCTCCCTCATGCCAGGCACGTGTAGATGTAATAAAGTGCTTCTTTAGATCAATCATGGTCTATCCCTGTGTCCCCAAGAAGGTCAGGCTCTCTTTAGGATACCGTGTCTGAGTGGTGCGGTCCACTGCTATCAGTCCAAAGGTGGGCCCAAAGCCTAACTGCCACTCAAAGTTGTCAAGCAAACTCCAGTAGAGGTAACCCTTCACAGGAATACCATCATCAATACACTTACGCACGCCCTGCAGTGCCTCACGGATAAATTCAACGCGACGTTTATCATCTGCCGTGCTCAATCCGTTTTCTGTAACAATGATCTCACCTCTGTAGTCTGCTGCCACTTTCCGGATAACATTGGATATAGCAGATGGATAGTCCTCATATCCCATTTGAGTAACAGGTGCATCCTTTGAGGGTTGCACTGTGCCGTCCGGCCCAATGAGCTTACGGGTGTAGTTTTGTACACCTAGAAAATCGTCATTTTCAATATAAGGTAGGTAATGGGTAAATTCCTCTATCCATTCCACCTTTGCGTTTTGCTCTCCACCATCCAGTGGTTGGAAGTCATGCAGCGACAAGGTAACGCCAACCTTTAGGTGTGGGCATGCCGCCTTCATAGCGTCCCTAGCCTTACAGTGGGCCTCTATGATGACTCCATCGCCAATTGCGGTACGAGGTGAGTGAAAGGTGTTTAAGTGCCTTGGGTCCATGCCAAAGGCCTCACCAGCCTCCATCATATATTTCATCATGTTGTCCCCGCCGGTAACATTGACACCGACCTGTATATCACCACCGGACATCATTCTCATCTGTATGTCACGCATTAGCTTGCCTATCTGTATACCCATGTTGGCCTCGTTGATGGTACAGACATACTCTAGATTATCTCCCAACTCTCTTACCAGGCGCTCACAGTAACCAGCAAATAGATCGGCTGTTTTGGAATTTTCCCAACCGCCCCTCTGTATCAACCATTTGGGACTGGAGAAATGGTGCATGGTTACAACAGGTTCTACACCGTAAGAACGGCAACACTGAATAACTTTGCGATAGTGCTCAACCTCAGCTTCCACCCACTTCCCCTCTTCAGGTTCTATGCGGGCCCATTCTATCGAGAAGCGATAGGCATTCAGTCCGGCATCAGCCATTAGCTTAATATCCTCCTCGAAACGGTTGTAATGATCCACCGCATCTAACGAAGGTTCTTTGTACATGGTGTGTGGCAGTTGCTCCATTGTCCAAAAGTCACTGTGGATGTTATTGCCCTCAACCTGGTGCGCTGCAGTTGCAGCCCCAATCATAAATTTAACTGGAAACATACTCATAATAATTTCTCCTTTAAATAAAAGTTTTGATAGACTCATAATACAAGACACCACACGGAAGATACAGCAACAATATTGCTTTTCCGGTCATTATATTGTCATGTCATAAAAAGAACGCATAATAATGACCTAAAGCGCAATATTTCGAGTATACAATCATACCTGTTGCATTATAATTGGGGGCAGCAAGGAACAGGTTTATATCAGCTTGTTTTTGTTACGATATTCACTTGGTGAACAGCCCACCACACGTCCAAATACGCCTCCAAAATAGCTGCGTGAACAAAAACTCAACCGTTCAGCAATGTCTTGTACGCTGTCTTCAGTGGATACGAGCAGTAATTTAGCGCGCTCTATCTTGGCGTACTGAATATACTCATTTACTGTACACCCCACCTCAGCCTTAAACTTGCGGGAAAAGTAAAACTCTGAATATCCGGCATATTGGGCCAGTTGAGGAAGGCGCAACTTCTCCTCCATGTGGGTCTCAATATAGTCTAGGCAGTTTTGTATGTGCCGGGACACCTCAGGGTTGGTGCGGCATTTACGTACTCTCTGAACAAAATCGGCGTACATCATTCCACCTATAGGGCTCAGCTCTGAAAAAGTGGCCGCATCCTCAACACTTTGAATGTAGGCGTCCCCCAAAGTATATGCCTGCTCAGGTGAGAGTCCTCCCTCAATGGCCGCACGGGTACATAGGGATGTAAATACTATAACAGAATCCTTGCCTTGACGCAGTGGATCTGCAGCGTTTATAGGTACACCGTTACTTAACATCTGTGCTGTATCCATGGCGCTCTTGTAGTTGAGGTCCCCATCGCGTACCATACGTAGCAACAGCTGCTCGTTTTGCCAAATTTTATGCCTGTCACGCACAGGAACACTTCCTGTCTCATGCAGTGGGGCCATGTCTGTGCGGAACACATCACTTGCACTCAGCTTCTGGCCTGTAACACAATAGTGTAACATCATAGCGTAGCGCGTGAAGATGATATTTGGCACAACAGGAAGCGTGTCCAGAGCCTTAGTAAAATTATTCATCCAAGACGGACTGATTTCCAAACTTTCATAGTGCTTCAGGGCCTTTCTGATACCTGAAAAGGAGATATCCATGGTAAATACAGGCCCCATCACATACACACGTTGCAAAATGCCTTCCAACTTCTCAAAAGCAACAGCCCAAACCAAGCCAAGGGAAGTACCCGGTAAAACCACCTCGTCCTTATCCTCAGCGTGGGTGAAAGCCATATCCTTACAACCAAAAAGTGAAAAAGCAGTGGCCAAGAGCATCTCCTGCGGACAGTTACTGTGTAACAGTTGTCCTCCTGCATCATAACACCAGGTATAGATATTACCCTCACACGATATCTGCTCCTGAAACAGTGCCACCTTATCTTCAACTGTCATTTTCTTCTCCCCTTTATGTCTATTTTAACACAACATCTTGCCATTGTGGCAGTAATCTTGCCAGAAAGGAAAAAACTTATGAGAAAACTTAACTTATTCAACAGCAACTGGACCTTTACCAAGGAAAGCATAGACCAACCCGTAAACCTCCCGCACACCTGGAATGCAGAGGATGGACAGGATGGTGGCAACGACTATTACCGTGGTAAATGTTGGTACACCAAGCGTTTTGCTAAACCTGACATTAACATTGGAGACGAAGTATGGTTGGAATTTAGAGGAGTAAACATGGTTGCTCAGGTGTACCTAAATGGCAACCTACTGAGTACGCACTCAGGAGGTTACTCCACTTTCCGCGTAAATCTCACCAGTGATTTGCAGGCTGAAAATGTGCTGAGCGTTTCTGCAGACAATTCTCCCAGCCGCACCGTATATCCTCAAAAGGCTGACTTTACCTTCTACGGCGGCATTTACAGGGATGTATACCTCATCACAGTCCCTAAAACCCATTTTGCTCTTGGGCACAACGGAAGTCAAGGCATTCAGGTTACCCCAGAAATTAAGGGAGACACCGCAGAGGTCACCATAACTGCATGGCTGGAAAATGCTACTGACGGTACGCCGGTTCGTATATCCATACAGGATGTGGCGGAAGTAGATACAGACGTTATAGATGGCCGCGCCTCTACAACTATCACCATTCCCAACGTACACCTGTGGAATGGTATAGATGACCCCTGGATGTACACCGCATACGCCATGTTAGCCGACGGCACTGATATGGTGGAGACCCGCTTTGGTTGCCGCACCTATTCCATAGACCCTGAAAAAGGTTTCTACCTTAACGGCCGCAGCTATCCCCTTTGTGGTGCTGCACGTCACCAGGATTGGCAAGGTGCAGGTTATGCTATTACAAAAGACATGCACATACGCGATATTGAGTTGCTTAAAGAAATGGGAGCTAACACCGTACGTCTTGCCCACTACCAACACGGCCAGTACTTCTATGACCTCTGCGACCAGGCCGGTATGGTAGTCTGGGCTGAAATTCCATATATAACTGAACATTTTCCTGAGGGGGTAGAAAATACCCTAACCCAAATGACGGAGTTGGTAGTACAAAATTACAACCATCCCTCTATCATTTGTTGGGGCCTGTCCAATGAGATAACTGCCGCCAGCGAAATTAACGACGACCTTATAGAAAACCACCGCCGCCTCAATAACCTGTGTCACAAGTTGGACTCCACACGCCCCACCACCATGGCACATGTTTTTATGCTCCCCACCGACAATGAGCTTGTGCGCATTCCGGACATCTGCAGCTACAACCTCTACTACGGTTGGTACCTGGGTGATCTTGATGATAACGATGAGTTCTTTGACAATTTCCACTCCAAATACCCACAGTCAGTTATAGGTCTCTCAGAATATGGAGCAGATGCCAACCCACAGTTCCAATCGCCAAATCCGGAACGTGGAGACTACACAGAAAGCTACCAAGCACTGTATCACGAGCACATGTTGGAGATGTGGTCAAAGCGTCCCTATATCTGGGCTATGCACGTGTGGAACATGTTTGACTTTGCTGCTGACGGTCGGGATGAGGGTGGCAAGCACGGCATAAACCAGAAAGGCCTTGTGACCTTTGATCGCAAAACAAAAAAGGATGCCTTCTACATCTACAAAGCCTGGCTCTCAAAAGAACCCTTTGTCCACCTCTGTGGCAGAAGATACGTAGATAGAACAGAGGATCTTACTACAATCAAGGTGTATTCAAACCAACCTAGTGTCACTTTGTATGTCGACGGTAATGAAATTGCCTCACAGAGCGGCAACAAAGTCTTCTTATTCCTAGTTCCCATCTCAGGCTCCCACTCCATCGTTGCCAAATCGGGCAACTGCTCAGATGCCATGGATATCCTCAAGGTTACAGAGCCAAACCCCAACTATATGCAGCCCGGAAGTAGCATAATCAACTGGTTCGATAAGGATGAGCTGGAGGTCAAAGAAGGCTTTTATAGTATAAAAGATACTATAAGCGATATAAAGAAATCCCCTGCAGGAGCGCAACTGCTAGCGGGTCTAATGCAGGCAGCCGTTGCATCCCGCGGCGATGTAGCTAAAAACATCAAA
>CAZIVK010000005.1:0-15487 GCA_964542515.1 uncultured Oscillospiraceae bacterium
ATTCCTCCTGATTGTTTTCAACAACATCAATATATTTTGTTTTAATTCTGAGCGGTAGGAAGGGCTTTCCGCCGTCCTCGTACCACTTGCCAAAGAACTCAAGGTAATGGAGGCGCGCATCATGTACATATGTGCCGATAACGTTTATGCCCATATTGAATGCGTGACCTATCACAAATACGACCCAGAAGAATATCGGGCCTGCCATTGCACCCAGCAGATTGAATACGCTGGCTATTACTCCTGTGGCCAGACCCAAGGCCATTAGCCTGGAATAGGATAGAACGTCGGACGCATAACCGGTGATGTCATAGAGCGACCCTATACCACCGATGAACTTTGACAAAATGCCCTTTTTGCTGCGACCCTGTGTCAAGATAAGGGCAGCAACACCTGCTAGAGCAACCCACATACCGTTGCCGGTAGCCGCAACAGCAATACCCGCAAATACAAGCCACCATGAGCCAACATCCATGAGTGCGTCCCATGGCCGTCCGTCACGGATGAGCATGTATGCCTTAATTGCCATTCCATAGAGGATGTGGAGTACGCCTATAGCGAGGCACATGATTAGTAGGGTGAGGGGGCCGTCCCCATCAAGGGTGGAAAATGCCAGTGCCGGAAAGTCTATGCGTCTGCCTAGGAAGGATTCTGTAAATACACCAAGTGCATCCCCAAAGAAGCCACCAAAGGCAGTTCCCCAAAGGGCGGTTGCAACACCGCAGTATCCCATCATTACGACAAGTTGGTGCGATGCAGTTCCGCGGCGGAGATTTGCTTTCTTAAGCAATAGTAATGATAGGATGCAAAGGATAATACCGTAGCCTAAGTCCGCGTACATAAGACCAAAGAACAATGGGAAGGTAAAGGATATTAGGGGGTTTGGGTCAAGGCTTGAGTAGCGGGGAAGGCTGTACATTTCAGTGACCATCCCAAACGGATAGTTCAGTTTGTTGTTATAAAGACTGACGGGGGGTTCTTCATCCCCAGAGGGGTCTGAAATGTCAAATGCGGCCCCGTATGAGTGGAGCAGTTCCTCCACTTTCTTGGAGTCCCGTTCAGGAACCCAGCCTGAAAAAATGATGGCAGACTTGGTGGTTAGAAGTTTCTGACGTGAATCCTCTCTGGAAACTGCTGCATTTAGCATATCACTGGCGGTTTCAAGAGTTCCCAAGTCACCATAGAAGGATACAATTTCTTCTTTGTGGGAGGCCATCTCCTCAGCTACTGCGCTCTCTCTCTCCTCAATATCTTCAATGCACTTTTTGGCTGTTCCGCTGTACTCCTTAAACTGAATCTGAGCAAAGGAAAAAGGTTTGAGTTCAGAGCGTATAGCGTCATAGAAGTCTGAGTGACATATGAGAACGATATATTGCTGCAGGGTGTCTACATGTACTAGGTCAAGTTTGAATGCGTCAGTTACATTACCGATTGCAGCTGTAATTTCATCAAAGCTTTGAGATAGGGGACAGACTCCAAAAATGACCTCAAAGGATTTTGATGAGGGGGTGTCCAAGGGGATGTCTGTGGGGCTCCAGGGAAGGAGCGATGCTTTGCGTGAGGCCAGGCGGCTGAGTTCAGACTCAAGTGCCGAGATTTTCCCGATGAGACCGTTTACGGTGTGCGCGGTGGTATAAGCACTGTTAGCTAAGCGGTCATCAAAGAAGTTGTCCACTCCCACTGCACGCCTAGCGGGAAAGAGCCCCTTTGATACGTGTGAGAGTCTGTCTATTACTCCGATAGCGGTGTCAATTTCTGCCAGTTTGGTCAAAAGTTCCTGGCTTGAACCTCTGTCAACGACGGTCAGTGAGGCCCATTCAGGGTCGGTAGACTCCAATGCCGGTGTTGAAATTTCGACGCAGCCAATCTTCATTAAGGACCGGAGCAACATGTCACGGTCATCAGCAAGTGCGACGACGCGTAGGCGCTTCATTTTCAAAATCGACATTAGAAGTTCACAATCCTTTCGACAATAATGCCGGCGGACTCATCAAGCTTAGCGTTAGCGCCGGCGTTGAGAGCTGCGCAGTACTTGTCAAGTTCCGCAGTTTTGGATTTATTGCGCTGTGCTGCGATGTCTTCAGCGTCTAGCAGGAGCTGTTTGACTTTGTTTTCTGCTTCTGCGCGCACGCGTTCAGAGAATGCTTTGCCGGACTGCTCAGCCTGAGAAATAAGGAGTCTTGCCTCATTTTGCGCCTCTGTAACTATATTTCCCGCTGTATGTTCGGCTTCAGTAATGCGTTTGATATCATCAAGCGACAAATTTTCACCGCCTTTCTGACAATATTTTTTCTTTTTATATCTATAGTTCCAAATAGTGATTATAGTCCAATGTGCAAAAAAAGTCTACAGATAATTCAAAAAAAAACGGAAATCGACTACTATCGTTCCCGTAAATTAATTATTTAACATTCTTTGTGGTGATCGGATTGGAATTCTGTAAGATTTTTCCGGAATTTTAGGGGGACAAACTGCTGTTGGAGTTTTAGGTTAATTCTTCCTACATTTGCTATTGTTTTGAAATACGTACGCCATAGACGTTCAAAGGTTCCGTTTTTGGGTAGGGGAGGATTATCTGACGGAAGTGACGTGATGTGCCAGCCATCAGGGGTGGAGACTATAGCTTGAAGACGGGGTATATCACGGATTATAAACCGGTTTTGCGGAAAGCGTGAATGGAAGTGGTCACCTATCAGTGCCAAAACGTCATATTCAGGCTCAATATCTGCGGCGTAGAGGTCCTCTGAGAGCTTGATAAAGCGCACAAATTGCAGCATTCTGTGGGCAACACCACCCACTTTGCTTGCGAGTGCGTCCACCTTGCACACAACATCATAATGGCGCTGGGGCATTGGATTTTTGCCGGAACTGAACCCTATGCGGATTACAGAGAGTATCAGGTCATCAACATTATCTGTGTGAGACAGCCAAGCGGTATATAGACGGGCTGACAAGTCACGCCCCAAGCAGTTGAGACCGGTCTGCACCCTGTTTGATTTTTCAGTGTCCGTCACTATGTGTGCAGATTCGTACAATGAATAGTTTATTTCATTTGAAGAGGATATCAGGGCATCTGAGTCCTTGGCGGCGTAGATCTCAAAGACTGCTGTCATAAGGCCGTCAAAGGTGGAGTCATAGATATAATTCATAAAGCACCTCTAGATTTCCGCTTTGGCTGAGGCAAAATAGGGGAGTGTGTTAAGAACGGCGAGCGTGGAGTCTGAAAGAGCAAGACGGCTGCTGTGAGGGGGAAGAGCTGAGATGTTGGGTGGGTCAAAGAGCGACATCTGAGCCATGGGGAGTCTCTCAACCAGGACATCACGGATTAAGGGACTGTCCTGGGGAATGGAACCTATATACTTACCCTTAGCAGTTATAAAGTACTGTGCGCGTTTTAGGACAGCACCCATTTTACGGATATCCTCAGGATCCAGCTTTTTTAGACGTCTGGCTGCAATTATACGTCTGGCGGACTTTACACCTATGCCGGGGACTCTGAGCAGAAGCTCATAGTCCGCAGTATTAACTTCAACAGGATAGAATTCCGGGTGTCTAAGTGCCCATGAGCACTTTGGGTCAAGGTCCACATCCAGGTTTGGGTGGTCATCCGATACAATTTCGTCAGCGTCAAATTGGTAAAAGCGCATGAGCCAGTCCGCTTGATAAAGCCTGTGTTCACGTAGAAGGGGTGTTGCTTGGTCCGGACCCGGCAGAATAGGGTGGTTACCTACGGGCATGTACGCTGAAAAGTAGACGCGCTTCATTTCATAGCGCTTATATAGCTGTTTTGAGAGACTTAAAATTGTGAAGTCAGTGTCAGGAGTAGCACCTACGATCATCTGAGTTGTCTGACCGGCGGGCGCAAACATTGGTGCAGATTTAAAGAGCATGCGCTCCTCCGTGTTCTGTAGCTTGGACTGCTTTATAGAGTTCATGGGGGCAAGTATTGCTTTACGCTTTTTGTTTGGGGCCAAAAGCTTTAGAGAGGCTTCGGAGGGAAGCTCAATATTGACACTCATCCTGTCAGCAAGTAGGCCCGCTCTATATATAAGATCAGGATCACTTCCGGGGATAACTTTTATGTGGATATAGCCGTAGAAGCGGTGTACCTCACGGAGAAGACGCATGGTTTCAATCATGAGTTCCATGGTGTAGTCAGGTGATACAACTATTCCAGAACTGAGGAAAAGCCCCTCAATATAGTTTCTTCGGTAGAATTCTGTAGTTAAGCTTGCAAGCTCCTCAGGAGTAAAGGTTGCCCGAGGCGTATTGTTTTCACGTCTATTTATACAGTAGGAGCAGTTGTATACGCAGGAGTTGGACATGAGCACTTTGAGAAGCGATACACAGCGCCCATCCGCAGCCCATGTGTGGCAGATTCCCGACATATGTGCGTTTCCAAAGCCGTCCTTACCAGCGCGTCCACTGCCCGATGAGGAGCAGGAGGCGTCGTATTTTGCGGCATCACCTAGTATTCTTAATTTCTCCTCAAGCACGTCATTCACCCCATCACTTTTGATAATTATATCATCTTGGAGATTAGAATGCAAACATTTGTTCGAGTTAATATCTAATTCTTTTGCACAAATCCTTGTTAAAAGCTTATAAATTTGTTAAAATACATTAAGATGAAAAAAGATGCAAATTTTGACTGTACGGAGGAGCTCTGATGAAGAGATTTATTCTACCACTGCTAATACTGCTGGCTTTGCTTTTGTCCTCATGCAGGGGGAATGAAAATATACCGGTAACTGAATCGCCGCCGCCATCGCAGGTTGAGCCGTCCGTTTTACCATCGGTATCGCCAACGCCCACACCTTCAGCAGAAGTGAGCCCTAGTTCTGAGCCGGCATCGGTTGAGGTTGAGGAAAATGTCATTGCCCGTGAAATTGAGGTGACAGGGGAAAAGGTGGATGTCACCGGAGACCTGTATATATCGTTGCCCAGTATCCGCTCGGAGCAGTACCCGGAAAATGCAGCACTTATAAGTGACTACTTTGCCGGTGTCATTGCAAAGTTGGAAGAAAACTTTGAGTTGGAAATAAACTCCCTCAATGATGAAGGAAATGAATATGGTACCCCTATAGTTGGTAGGTACCTGGATGTGACATACACAACTGAGCTGAACCGGGAAAACGTTGTTAGTTTCTATATAGTAAAGGTGGCCTACTCCGGAGGAGCCCATGACTACATTGAGCTGGACAGTGAAACATTTGATATATCCAAGGGAGTGCGCCTGATGGCGGATAACCTCTTCAGTGTGGATAGGGAAGTTTACTCCCGCAAAATTAAGGACTACATCATTTCGGAAATGGACAGACGGGAAGAGGAAGACAGCCAACATTATTATGACCAGTATGACGAACTTGTAGAACTCACATATGACCCGGAAAACTTTGTATTGACAGAAGAGGGACTCAAGGTGTATTTTCAGCTATATGACTTAGCACCTTATGCCGCGGGCACCGTAACCTTTGTTGTCCCCTATGACTACCTGGCTGAAATGTGGAACTCCGACTATCCCGCCTGAGTGATTTGAAAGGATTGGTAAATTTGAACTATAAAGAGCTCGCAGAGCTTCTCTTTGCCCACGTTAACAGGACCCCTGAGGACCTAGAACTTGAGTTTCCTCCAAGGCAACTTGCGGAAGGTGCCGCAGTTACCCGTATCGCACCCAGTCCCACCGGATTTATGCACTTTGGAACCCTTTTTCCGGCTGTAACATCGGAGCGCCTGGCCCATCAGAGTGGCGGGGTATTTTACCTGCGCATTGAGGACACGGATGACAAGCGTGAAGTTGAGGGCGCGGTGGATGTTATTATTAACTCGCTAAATTACTACGGTATTAACTTTGATGAGGGGGTTACTTCTCAGGGTGATGTGGGAAACTATGGTCCGTATAACCAGCGTCCCCGTAAGGATATTTACCACGTCATTGCAAAAAAGTTGGTGTCTGAGGGACACGCATACCCCTGTTTTTGTACTGAGGAGGAGCTTGCTGAAACGCGGTTAAAGCAGGAGGAGCAGAAAGTCAACTTTGGTTACTACGGCCAGTGGGCCAAACATAGGGACTGCCCTATGGAGGAGATCAAGAATAAGCTCTCCCAAGGGTTACCTTATGTACTCAGGCTCCGCAGCACAGGTAGTATAGAAAAGAAAGTCCTGCACCGCGACCTAATAAAGGGAGACCTTGAACTTACTGAAAATGATATTGACCATGTCCTCCTAAAGTCGGACGGAATCCCCACATACCACTTTGCCCACGTGGTTGATGACCACTTTATGAGGACTACGCATGTTGTACGCGGTGATGAATGGCTGAGTACACTTCCGCTACACCTACAACTCTTTGACCTGCTAGGTTGGAGACGGCCTAAATATATGCATATCTCACCCCTCATGAAGATGGATGGTGACTCCAAGCGCAAGCTATCCAAACGCAAGGATCCGGAGGCATCATTGACATTTTACCGGCAGGAGGGTTATCCTGTAGATGCAGTATATGAGTATGTACTGACAACCCTGAACTCAAACTTTGAGGAGTGGCGCAGAGCTAATCCTGAAATGTCTGCAGACAGTTTCAAGTTCTCACATAAAAAGATGAGTCCATCGGGTGCACTTTTTGATATAAACAAGCTCCTCGACATCTCCAAATCCGTGGTTGCCCGCATGACCGCAGAGCAGGTTTACCAGGAGGTCTCAACCTGGGCTGAGGAGAATGACCCCGGCTTCTACAAAATTTTTACCGCCTCCCCCAACTATACCCAGAGGATATTGGCCATTGGTCGTGGCGGAAAGAAACCCCGTAAGGACCTGGCCATCTGGAGTGAGTTTAAAAACTATATGAGTTTCTTTTTTGATGAACTCTATGACCCTCAGTATGACTACCCCACAAACATTCCCAAGGACTCAATTGTTAGAATACTAAATGATTACAAAGAGCTCTACTCCCCTGAGGATGACGGAACAGTTTGGTTTAACAAAGTAAAGGCGCTTGCGGAAAAGTACGGCTGCTGTCCGGATATGAAACAATATAAGCAGGATCCATCCGGGTTTATAGGCAGTGTGGCGGATGTAAGTATGATTCTCCGTATCTCAATCTGCGGCAGGCAACAGTCCCCTGACCTCCGGGAGGTAATGCAAATTATGGGGCGTGACCGCGCAATGGACCATATCGTATCAGCACTTGAACACATGAAAAGGTAGGGAGTTAAATTATGGAAGAGCATATCTCAAACTTTATCCATGACATCATAGACAAGGACCTGGCAGATGGGTTTTCTAGGGGGATTCACACACGCTTTCCACCCGAGCCAAACGGATATATCCATATAGGCAGCGCCAAGGCAATATGGATCAACGCCTCAACCGCTCAAAAATATGGAGGACTTTTTAACCTCAGATATGACGACACGAACCCCACGAAAGAGGATGAGGAGTACGTCAGATCAATTGAGGAGGACATCCGCTGGTTGGGTTTTGACTTTACCGGTGGCATATATTACGGCTCTGACTACTTTGAAAAATGTTATGAGTTTGCGGTAGGACTTATAAAGGACGGTAAAGCCTTTGTTTGTGACCTCAGTGCAGAGGAGCTCCGGGAATACCGTGGAACACTTACGGAGCCGGGGCACAACAGCCCCTACCGTGACAGGTCAGTTGAAGAGAACCTTGACCTCTTTGCCCGCATGCGCGCAGGGGAGTTCCCTGATGGAAGTCATACATTACGTGCAAAAATTGACATGACATCCCCCAATATGAATATGAGGGATCCCGCAATTTACAGGATCCTTAGAGTACACCACCACCGCCAAGGGGACAAATGGTGTATATACCCTCTCTATGACTACGCCCACCCCATTCAGGACGCACTTGAGGGAATCACACACTCCCTATGCTCCATAGAATTTGAAAACCACCGCCCTCTCTATGACTGGGTTGTGGACAATATCGGCTTTGAAAACAAACCCAACCAGTATGAGTTTGCTCGTCTAAACCTGACCTATACTGTTATGAGTAAGCGCTTTATGCGTGAGCTGGTTGAAAATGGTGAGGTGGACGGATGGGATGATCCCCGCATGCCAACACTGCGCGGTTTGCGCCGTCGTGGCTACACGCCGTCTGCTATAATTGAGTTCCTAAAGCTTGCAGGTGTTGCTAAGGCCTACAGTATAGTTGACATAGGTCTTCTGGAACACTGTATTAGGGTTGAATTCAACACCACTGCTACACGGCGTATGGCCGTTCTTGATCCTGTAAAATTGGTTCTAACAAACTACCCGGCTGATAAGGTTGAAAAGTTTGAGGTGTCAAACAATCCTAATGATCCTTCTGCCGGCACCCGCCAGGTAGAATTCTCAAGTGAAATCTATATTGAGCGTGAGGACTTTGCTGAAGTTCCACCCCCAAAGTTCCACCGCCTAAAGCCCGGAGGTGAGGTCAGGCTAATGGGAGCTTATGTCATAAAGTACCAGGACGTCATTAAGGACAGTGATGGCAACATAACTGAAATTCACTGCACCTGTGACCTTGAGACCGGTGGAAAAAATCCGCCTGATGGCCGGAAAATAAAGGGCACAGTCCACTGGGTATCCGCTCCACATGCCGTTGACGCAGAAGTGCACCTCTATGACTATCTATTCACACAGCCAAATGTGTTTGACATACCTGAGGACAAACACTTTAGGGACTATCTAAATCCAAACTCCCTCATAGTTCTGAAGAACTGTAAGCTTGAAAAGGCCATGGAGGACGTTGGAACTGAGGAACACTTCCAATTTGTGCGTCAGGGCTACTTCTGCCGTGACAAAGAGAAGGGTGTCTACAACCGCACAGTTGGGCTCAGAGACACCTGGTCTAAACAGAGTAAAGGCAAATGAAACTGATGGACCGCGTTGACATACTCGGGATTTGGTACAACAACGTTGATATGGACGGTGCTGTTTTAAAGGTGGCGGACTTAGTTGGGCGTGGTGAGTCCTCCTATGTGGTTACCCCAAACTCAGAGATAGCCTACGAATGCAGAAAAGACCCGGAACTCCGCAACATTGTAAACGGTGCAGCACTTGTGCTGGCTGATGGTGCAGGTGTTGTGTTAGCCTCCAAAATTCTTAAACGCCCCGTCAAACAGAAGGTTGCAGGAGTTGAGCTTGCAGGGCACCTCCTACCAATGCTTGCCAAAAGAGGGTATAGACTCTTCCTACTAGGCGCAAAACCCAGTGTGGCAGAGCGTGCTGCAGAAAAAATGAAAGCTATAGCTCCCGGTCTCAATATATGTGGCGTCAGAGACGGCTATTTTAAAGACGGCACAGCAGTCGCAGAGCAAATCCAGGCATCAGGTGCGGATGTTGTCTATGTATGTCTAGGATCACCGGCGCAGGAGCGTTGGATGAGCCAACACATGCACCTATTGTCAAACTCTGTTATGCTGGGGCTGGGTGGTACGCTGGACATCTTTGCAGGTGAGGCCAAGCGGGCACCAGATATTTTTATAAAGTTGAACTTGGAGTGGTTCTACCGCCTCATTAAACAGCCGTCCAGACTGGGGCGAATGATGAGGTTACCAAAATTTTTGTTACTTGTATTTAAACAGAAACTTGTGACCGGAGGCGTTAAGGATGTCGGGTAAACTCATAGTTATTGAAGGGATAGATGGCTCCGGAAAGTCAACCCAGGTTACTCTCCTAAAGGAGAGACTTGAGCGTGAAAACATTGATTTTAAGTATCAGCGCTTTCCACGGTATGACAAGTCATCCTCAGAGCTTGTCAGAAGATACTTAAACGGTGACTTTGGAACCAATCCAAATGACGTAAACCCCTACCTTGCGTCCACTTTCTTTGCCGTTGACAGGTCAGCAGCATTTTTAGAGGGGCTCGGTGACTACTACCGCAGCGGAGGAACACTGATCTGTGACAGGTACACAACGTCTAATGCAGTCCATCAGGCCTCTAAGCTGGATGAGAATATTTGGGATGACTTCAGTCAGTGGCTGTTTGATTTTGAATTTGTTAAGCTTGGCCTACCAGAGCCAGATATTGTGTTCTTCCTGGATATCTCTGTGGAACTCGGGGAGAGAATGATTAAAATCAGAGGTCTTGGAGAGGATATTCACGAAGCCAACATAGAATATCTGAGGAAGTCCGCAAGAGCAGCCCGCCATGTGTCAAGCCGCTATAATTGGATAAGGATAGAGTGTGAGAGAGACGGCGCACTGCGGGCACCCGCAGATATTTCAAATGAGATATATGACAAGGCCAAGAGCCTTTTACTAAAATAAGGAGTGTTTTTTTGTTATCATTTAGCGCGATGAGGCCGGAGGATAGGAAATCCATGGAGGAGTGCCTCTCAAAAAATAACTACAGAGTATGCGAATCTGCATATGTAACATATTTCTTGTGGCAGGAAAAATACAATTTTGAGGTCTGCTTTAGAGACGGATTTATGTTCGTGAAATACAATGAGGGTGGAGACAGGGGTTTTCTGTACCCCTTTGGTGAGGGCGACTTTGCCGCTGCTATCAACACCTTAAAAGAATACTGCAGGTTGACCGGAGAGGAACTGAAGTTTGGCTATATCATTGAGGAAATTGTAGAAAAACTTGAAGAACACTTTCCTAATGAATTTGTGTTCACTGAAGACAGGGACTCATCCGAATACCTATACCTGGCTGAGAGCATCATCACCCTTTCCGGGAAAAAATTGCACGGAAAGAGGAACTTTCTCAACCGATTCAAGAGGCAGTATGAGGACAGATGGCTGTTTGAACCTATCACTTCGGCAAACAAAGAGGAGATTTTCCGCTATGAGGCCCGCTGGCAGCGGGACAATAGGACCAAGGAGGGAGACCTGGACTCAGAAAAGCTTGTTATAGAAAAGCTGCTGAAAAATATGGAGGACCTTGGATCGGTAGGCGGAATTTTGAGATTGGACGGTGAAATCATCGGATTTTCTCTTGGTACAAAGATCTCCCACGACACATTTGATGTGCAGATAGAGAAGGCGGACTGGGAAATTCCCGGAGCTTACCAGATGCTAAATAACGAGTTTGCAAAGATGTTCTGCACAGACGTGACATACATCAACAGGGAAGAGGATATGGGCCTCGAGGGGCTGCGCAAAGCAAAGCTGTCCTACTATCCTCATAAATTATTAATGAAGTACACCGGAGTATATAATACACTCACATGTGCTGTTATGGATATAAGAAGCAGATGTGGTATAAGAGACCACTGACCGGTGAGACTGGGGGACACTATGAATATTAGGTTTTCGGTAAAAGCGGATATCGATGGGCTCTCAAAGCTGTGGGATCTCTGCTTTCCTGACGATGAAGAATTTAAACAATACTATCTCACAAATATATTCCAGCCCGAATTGACCCTTGTAATTGAGGAGGGTGGAGATATCATAGCAATGACTCATGCCCTGATCATGGAGATGAACTACCACTCCTCCATCATTCCCTCTGCATATATTTATGCCGTTGGCACCCATCCTAGTTATAGGGGTAGAGGTTTGGCCGCTCAGATGATGACCAGAATTCTTGAGGAGTTGCACACTCGTAAGATTCCAGTGGCATTTTTGGTGCCGCAAACTGCAGCTCTCTTTAAGTATTATGAAAAGTTTGGGTTTGCAGATGTGTTTAAGATTGGGCCAAAAGTACTGAGGCGTAAAGATTACCAGGTGGAGTCCGTTAATACAGGAATAGTGCTATGCAAGCCAACCCCTAAAGAAGTTGCCGAGGCCTCAGACGTTTTCAACGGTGTAATGAGGTACCGCAACCACCTTACAAGGACACCAGACCACTGGCGTATAGCTGCTGAAATTGCTGAGTTGGCTGGTGGAGGTATGTTTGCTGTAAAAAATGACGGGGTACTGACAGGATATGCTTTTGCTGAGGTCCAAGAGGACACAGTAAAAATATATGAGCTCATGGCAAATGACGAGGAGTCATATAATATGCTTTGTGCCGGAGTACTTGATAAAATGAACACAGACTCGGCACTTATGCACGGTCCCGCATGTCCCCATGATACAGTACCACTTGGCATGGCTAGAGTAGTGGACGCCCAGTTTATGATTGAACAGGCTGCAAACTACCGCAGAGATATGGAATGCACCTTTGTGGTGCGGGATGAGGAAGCCCCTTGGAACACCGGAAAGTATGAAATTCTGGCTAAAGACGTAACCCGCACCGAGCCTAAAAATGAAACCGCATTTATAACACCTCTACAACTAACGGATGTTTTGTTTGGGGCGGGTCCTCTGCCATACATAAACTTACTTTTTAACTGAGTGGTGAAATAATGGCTATAATTACAGACAAGCAGACGGTGCGCGCCGGAATGCGGGAGAAAACTTCATCCATAAATAGTGACACACAGGCTCTGCTCTCCCTGCTCATTTTTGAAAACCTCATAAGGCTGGAGGAACTAAATAGTGCTAAAGACGTCTTTTGTTTTGTGGGTGTAAGGGGTGAACCGGATACTACCGCCATTATTAGCTACCTTTTGGAGCAGGGCAAAAATGTATGTGTGCCAAAGTGCTATAGAGGTGGTATAATGGAGGCTAGGCGCATTAAGAATCTAGACGAGTTGGTGCCGGTACCACCGTTCGGAATTCCTGAACCAGGTCCGGACACAGAAATTGTACCGCCACACAAAATAGATATTGCACTGATCCCCGGACTGGCTTTTGATACCACAGGCGGAAGGCTCGGCAAAGGGGCAGGGTACTATGACCGGTTCCTTAAGGACACCACAGCCTATAGGTGCGCTATATGCTTTGAGTTTGCGCTCATTGACACAGTCCCCACTACTGACCATGACATATCGATGGATATGGTCGTAACGGAGTCAAAAATAATCAGAGTTTAACTATATGGAGGCATCCAATGTCGGATAACAGAAGAATTCCACAACCCAATACGGAAAACAACCGCAAGACTACAAAAAAGCGCACTTCAAAGGGCACCGGTTGCCTTGGAGCTGTGCTCTATTTCTTGATGGTTATAGGTGTATCAGCACTCCTCGCCGGAGTCGGTTGGCTTTGGGCAGATGATGTGCTTGCCCTGACAAAGGAGGACGTAACAGCCTCTATAGAAATAACTGAAGCAGATGACATAAGTGATATTGCCGCAAAGTTACAGGACGCAGGAATAATCAAATATCCCTTTGTCTTCAAACTCTACTCATCCTTCTCAAACGCAGAGGAGAAGATTGATGCCGGCAGTCATGAGGTCAGCGCAATTATGGACTACAGGGCTCTTGTATATGCCATGCGCAGTAGCTCTGGGTATAGATCAACTGTTACTGTAACAATTCCTGAAGGTTTTACCCTTGATCAGACACTCAAGCGCCTTGCGGACAAAGGCGTAAACAACTATGAATCTTTAAAGAAGACAGCAGACACTTATGAATTTGAGTACTCTTTCTTATCGGATATTCCCTTTGAAACTAATAGGCTTGAGGGCTTCCTATTCCCTGACACATACAGCTTCTACGTAAACGAAAGCCCCGTCAGCGCTTTAAACAAGCTGCTATCAAACTTTAACAAAAAAATGACCGCAGACATGAGGTCAAAGACTGAGGAAATGGGTTACACTCCACGGCAAATCCTGACGATAGCCTCCCTCATTGAAAAGGAGGCCGCCAGTGCCGCAGATGATGATGAGCGCTTCCTGGTAGCTTCAGTTATATACAACAGACTTAGCAGTGATAGGTTCCCAAAACTGCAAATAGACGCAACAATCCAATACTTCCTTCCGGAACGTAAAGAGAGGTTGACGTATGCTGACCTTGAAATTGATAATCCATACAACACCTATAAGTATGAAGGATTGCCGCCAGGACCTATCTGCAACCCCGGTCTAAGCTCTATTAAGGCTGCACTTGCACCTAAAAGCACAAAATACTATTTCTACGCTTTGACAGATGAAGGTATCCACGCATTTTCAACTACTGCTGAGGAGCACCAAGCTGTCATTGATGCAAATCCAGGCGTATACGGAGCAAGAAACTGATGTTAAACATTCAAAAAAAATACCCTGAGCTTCTCTCCCCAGCGGGAGACCCAGATAAACTCATAATGGCAGTTACCTACGGTGCAGACGCCGTATATCTTGCTGGAAACGCATTTGGCATGCGCGTTGCCGCAGGTAATTTCAGTGATGATGACCTCCGCAGTGCCATAGAATATTGCCACCAAAACGGAGTCCTCGCTTACGTCACCATTAACACCGTAGCACACAGTCAAGAACTGGATAAAATAACAGAATTTGCAGAAAAAGTCTCATACTACGGTGCGGACGCCGCCATAGTATCAGACCTAGGCGTCTTCAGCCGCATTCAGAAAGTAGCACCATCCCTAGAACTTCACGTTAGTACCCAAGCAGGAGTCACTAACTATGATACCGCAAATATGTGGCACCAGCTTGGAGCTAAACGGGTCATACTAGCCCGCGAACTATCATTAAAAGAGATAGCAGAACTACGAGCAAAAACGTCCAAGGACCTAGAAATTGAATGCTTTGTTCACGGTGCCATGTGCGTCTCCTTCTCCGGGAGGTGCCTCCTCTCAGAATATATGACCGGTCGTGATGCCAACGGCGGCGCATGCGCCCAACCCTGCCGCTGGAAATATTATCTCCGTGAAGAAAAACGCCCCGGAGAGCTCTTTGAAATAGAGGAGTACCCCGAGGGAACATATATTATGAATTCAAAAGACCTAAACGCCATACGCATTCTCAAGGATCTTAAAGATGCAGGTATTAACAGCTTCAAAATAGAAGGGCGCGCAAAAAGTGAATACTATGCAGCCGCCGTAACCCACGCATACCGCGGTGCCATAGATGATCTGGAAAAAGGCCTACCCTTCAATGAAAAGTGGTACGGGGAAACCTGCAAAGTAAGCCACCGTGAATACAGTGAAGGCTTCTTCTACGGCCGCAACCTCCACATGCAACACGACTCAGACTCCTCCTACATAAGAGACTGGGACGTAAGCGCCATAGTAGAGGAATGCGCCGAAGACGGTAATGCCATAATTAAACAAAAGAACCGCTTCAAAACAGACGACACACTTGAACTAATGATTCCACGCCAAGAATCCATCCCCTTTGTAGTAGGAGAAATGATAGACGCAAACAACCTCCCCACCACCGACGCCATGCACCCCCACATGCTCTACAAAATCAAACTCCCCAAACATGTACCCCAAAACTCCATACTAAGAAAACAAAAAGACCAACAAGCCCAAATAACCCCATAAAACAAAATGCACCAAGTATTATCTGCACAATCCAGATAATACTTGGTGCATTGCAATTAACAAAGGTGATTGCAGGTGCACTATATGGGGCGCCGATAACAATGCTCTTTACTTTTCGGCAAATGACCACTAATATAAGTACTCAAAAAACACTACAACAAAATACTTGGAGGAGAGTAGTGATATGAAAAAGACTGTAGTTCTGGTGCTGATCTTGGC
>CAZIVK010000006.1:0-3841 GCA_964542515.1 uncultured Oscillospiraceae bacterium
ATTAAACCGCAGCGTTACGCTGCGGTTTCCTTTTGACTAAATAGGACATGTATTAAGTCAGAAAAGGTCATTTTATATATGGGCTACACGGCCTATAATTAGACTTATAATATAGTGCAATAATTATCGGAGGTTAACTTATGCTCAAAGTATATGATTTACGTACAGAGTACCGCAATAATCCTATAGGTTTAGACGCAGTGGCACCACGCCTAAGTTGGAAACTGGACAGTGATAAACAAAACGTAATGCAGACAGCCTACAGAGTAGTGGCATCCAGTAACTTAGAGTTTAGCAACATACTTTGGGACAGCGGACGGGTAGAAAGTGACCAGTCCCAATGTGTTAATTATGCCGGCAAACCACTTAACTCAAGTGATGACGTCTGGTGGAAGGTGCAAGTATGGGCTGAATCCCAGGATGCAGAAAGTGATACTGCATATTTTAAGATGGGACTTCTCAAGGCAGATGACTGGAAGGCAAATTGGATTGAACCTGAAGGTGAACTGGATTATGACGCCTATCATCCTGCCCCCTACCTGCGCAAATCTTTTGTAGTACGTAAAGGCTTTAAGAGGGCCCACATCTACCATACTGCCAAGGGTGTTTATCAGTTCTGGTTCAACGGAACAGCCGGTACTGAGGACATGTTTAATCCTGGGCTGACCTCTTACTACACAAGGTTACAATACCAGGTTTATGACGTATCCGCACATATTACTGAAGGTCAAAACGTGTGGTCTGTGGCTCTTGGTGACGGCTGGTGGCGCGGTAACGGGACCCGCAACAACTACGGATACCGTGTAAACTACATTGGACAACTCTTGTTAGAATACAATGACGGTAGCACAGAACTCATTATAACAGATGAGAGCTTCCTCACATCAACCGGAGGAATGCTGCGGGCAGATATGAAGGATGGGGAGCTGTATGACGCCCGCTTGGAGCCTGAAGGCTGGAAACTTTCCGGTTTTGATGACAGCACCTGGAAGCCTGTACATACAACCTCACCCGGTACTGAAACACTCATTGCAAGCCGCAGTGTGCCCATGCGCGCCATTGAGGAATTTGAAGGAAAAGTTATAACTACTCCCAATGGGGAGCTGGTAATTGATTTTGGCCAGAACATAGCCGGTTTTGTAAGAATGAAGCTGCGCGGATGTTATGAAGGCCAACAAATAACCCTAACCCATGGTGAAACCTTGGATCATGACGGAAACTTCACACTATCAAACATGACCGGTTCAGACTTCACAACAGACCTATTCCAGCAGCAGGTCTACATAGCCCAAGGCCCTGAGGAAGTAACCCATGCTCCTCTATTCATGATTTCAGGCTTTAGGTACCTACGTGTAGCTGGCTATAAGGGCAATGTTCTACCGGGAGACTTTGTGTCGGTAGCCGTCTACTCCGCTTTGGATGAAACCGGTGACTTCACCTGCTCCCACCCTCTAATTAACAAACTTGTGAAAAACGCCATGTGGAGCCAAAAGGGAAACTACCTGGATGTGCCTACAGACTGCCCCACAAGAGAGCGCGGCGCATACGGTGGTGACGCACAGGTCTACCTGCGCACTGCATCACTCTTTATGAATGTATATCCTTTCTTTGAAAAGTGGATGCTTGACCTGATACCTGAGCAGTTTGAGAGCGGCAAGATCGGGTGCCTTTTCCCAAATACCTTCACAATAAACAACCCCGTAGAGTACCGCCGCATTGAAGAAAAACTTGGGGATAACCGCAACCCCTTCTCCCACAGCATGCCCAATATAGCCGATGACGGCGAAGGATGCCTCATGGATGGCTCCGCAGGATGGGGAGATGCCGCTACCTTAAACCCCTACAACCTCTATCTCTGCTATGGCGACACCCAAATACTTCATAACCAGTACAACTCGGCCAAAAAATGGGTTGACTACATGGATAACAAGGCAAAGGTCAAAAACCCCCTCAACGCCAGTGAGCCGTACTACCACAATGAGACCTATGGGGAGTGCGACGGCCGCTACGTTTGGGACACCTACTTCCACTGGGGCGAGTGGCTTGAGGCCGATGGCGGTGAAATTATTAATGGCAGACCCTTTATGCCCTTCTTTGGTTGGGAAAAGGGAAATGCCCTTGTAGCAACCGCCTACTATGCCCACTCAGCAGGACTACTGTCTAAGATGGCAGAAGTGCTCGGAAAAACTGAGGACGCAGAAAAGTACGGCACCCTCTCTAAGAGAATAAAGGATATCTACTCACGCTATTTTGTCAAAGATAATGGAGAGATACGGAAAGGTCGTCAAGCTCCCAGTGTACGAGTCCTGGCTTTTGATCTCTGTACGGATGCCCAGAGGCAAGCAGTTGCAGACAACCTTGCCGCAATGATAAAAGAGCAGGGGTATCTCCTCAACACAGGCTTCCTGTCCACACCGTACATCCTCCAAGTATTGACTGAAAATGGTCATAAGGACGTTGCTTTCAAACTCCTGGAGCAGGAAGACTCCCCCTCATGGCTCAGAAGCGTTATACTCGGCGCCACAACCATCCCCGAGAGCTGGGACGGCATTGAAAACCTGCGCTCATCTTTCAACCATTACTCCTACGGTGCCGTCTGTGACTTCCTATTTTCAGAGGTTGCTGGAATACAACCGGATATAAATGAACCCGGATACAAGCACTTTATAATTAAACCTACAATAGGCGGTACCTTGACCAATGCATCCGCCAAGTACAAATCCATTTACGGCACCATCTACTCAGCTTGGAGCATGACAGACAAAGGCGTGGAGTACTCCTTTAGAATCCCATGCAACACTACTGCCACAGTGGTTCTTCCTTCAAGTAAAGCAACCGCGGAACTTATAGCTGAAAAGTTCCCCTCAGCCCAGTGGGACAAGGGGGAAGTCAGCTTTTCTGTCGGCAGCGGAAACTATGTAGTTCAAATTGTTGACTAAATTCGTCATAAACGGAGGAAGAAAAGGTCATTACCAAAATGGCGCCGACAATCTATAATTTTATTATAGGCACTGTAAAGTACTACACCTGCCTAAACTTTTGAGAGGAATGATTACAATTGAAGAAATTTTTATCACTCACACTTGCTCTTATCTCAATATTGGGTCTAGTAGCATGTTCTACACCCAACGAATCGCCTGATCCAAGCACTACTCCAACACCCGGACAGTCCGCCACCCAACCACCCGAGTCCACGGAGTCCCCTTACGCAGGTCTTCCCATTACCTCAGATGTAACAGAAATAAGCATTTGGGCCACTTGGGGTAACTCAGCAATACCTACCTTCCTCCAGGACTGGAATGACTCAGTAGGATTCCAAGCAGTTGAGGAGAAGACCAACATCCGTCCAAAATGGATTATTCCAACCAATGGTAGTGAAGAAGAGACCTTCAATATCTTGATGGCATCCAACGAATACCCAGACATCATCCAAGGCTTTACTACATACTACACAAGTGGTCTTGAGCACGCTATTGACAATGGTATCATAATTTCACTTGATGACGTAGTTCCAAACTACATGCCTAACTACATGTCCCGTATAAGTGTAAATGATGAGCGTATGAAAAATGTTAAAACAGACTCAGGTTCATTTGCAGCCGTATATAAAGTTATGACTGAAAAGCAATCCCCCTGGGGCGGCCAAGTAATTCGTAAAGACTGGCTTGATGACCTCGGAATGAACATTCCAGAAACATATGACGAGCTCCACGACGTTCTAGTAGCTTTCCGTGACCAAAAAGGCGCAAGCAAACCTATGAGACTAAGTTCAGAAGGTGACACACCTGGATTTGCAATGGCCGGTGGTTTTGGAGCCGCTAACACAATGATGCAAAAAGAC
>CAZIVK010000006.1:3941-15392 GCA_964542515.1 uncultured Oscillospiraceae bacterium
TGGATTTGCAATGGCCGGTGGTTTTGGAGCCGCTAACACAATGATGCAAAAAGACGGTACCGTATACTTCGGATCTATGCTCCCAGAATACAAACAGTATCTTGAACTCATGATAGAATGGTATGCTGAAGGCCTCATTGACAGAGATTTCGCATCCTCCAGCCCCTTTGAGTTTGCAGACTGGTACAGTGACAAAGCAGGTTATGACTTTGGCTTTGCAACAGTCGGAACATTTGATGAAGTTGGAGGACAGAACCCAGATCCAGACTACAATACAATTGGTGTTCCAAACCCTGTTTTAAACAAAGGTGATGTAAGTGACTTTGGTATAGCAGCTGCAGACATTGAAAGCGGACACGTCATCACAACCGAGTCAGAAAAAGTAGAAATCTGCGCAAGATGGATGGACTACATGTACTCTGATGAAGGCTCAGTTTTGATTAACTTCGGTAAAGAGGGAGAGACATTCTTCTTTGACGAGGAAGGCAATCCAACACTGGATTCAGAAGCTCTTGAGAGCATGTACGACGCACCATTCTCCTCGCTCCAGATGGTCACTGGTCCTGTTGACATGGCTTATCTAAGCATTAAATACAACGGATACGGCCTCAAAAAAGCAACAGTCGGTATGAACCTCTCCTACATGGAAGCAGGAGTAACCTGGAAAACAAACGACGGGTCAGCTCTGATTCCGAACTTTGTAACAATGACAGCTGAAGAAGCTTCAGATTACAACTCAATCATCAATGATGCCAACACCCTCGTCGTAGAAAAAACTGTTAGAATTATCACGGGTGCTGACCCCATAGACTCACTTGATAAAATGATAGAAACCCTCAATGGAATGGGGATTGACAAGTGCATTGAAATTCAACAAAACGCACTTGACCGTTACAACGCAAGATAAATGCTTCTAAAAAGGGGCGTGTCGCAAAACAGCGGCACGCCCCTTTTATACATTTTAAACCTTTCGCTTTTGCCTTTTGTACAGATATAAACCTATACAGCATATTGCTACGACTACAAGGACCGCTATCATTATGTGGGAGTAGGTGTCCAGATAATCCACAATTGTATGCCAGTTGTCTCCTGCAAAGGCCCCTAGGTATATTAGCACTACGTTCCATATTGCCGTGCCAAGAGTTGTAAATAAAACAAACTGTGCCATGTTCATGTGTGCCATACCGGCAGGAATTGAGATTAGGCTGCGGACAATGGGGATAAATCTGCAGAAGAACACGGTTAAGTTTCCTCTTTTTAAGAACCAGCCTTCCGCCTTCTTTATGTCATCCTTTTTAACCCTTAGTACGCCTCCCCACTTATCTATAAAGAGGCCAAGCCTGTGAGGGGTTACCAAGCGTCCAACACCGTAGAGTATAATAGCTCCACCTACAGACCCTATAGTGGCCGCAATTGCAACAATAAATGGCTTTAAGCTGGTGTATGTGGTCATAAAGCCACCAAATGTAAGAATAACTTCCGATGGGATTGGAGGAAATAAGTTTTCTATAGCAATAAGAAGAGCTACACCCCAGTAGCCAAACCTGTCAATTATCTCTATCATCCAATCCTGCATCAAAAAAACTCCTATTTCTATATTCCCTCTAGTCCTCAACTGTGGTTACTTCCAAGTAATAGTGTCATATTTTGCCATAATTGTCAACACCTTTTCCGGCGCGCTTTAAAATCAAAATGGCAAGAGTGTACGTAGCTATGTAAATTACTATGCGTAAAACCACTGTTGCACCGGTTATACGAGTGACGAGTGCTGTCATGTTATATGCCGCAAATATACAGACCGCTGTAATAAGTATATCCATAAACTTTACCCGGAAATCAGTGACCCTCAGCAGGTGACCTAAACTAAGGGAGAAGTTCAGGAGCCTGCCAAAAAGTAGGACAAATATGTAGCCTTCGGCAGCGTATACAGGGAGAATGAAGTATATAAGCACAACACTTACAACAGATTCTATACTGTTAAACAACATGGTTCTGGTTTGCTCACCAATTCCCTTCAGTATACCGTCAACCAATATGTCCAAATACATTAGCGGTATCAGTGGGACGAGTAGCCTCATGTAGTTTGAAGTTGCAGTATTTTTATATATGGCAGCACTGAGTTCATCCGGATAAAAGAACACCACACTCATTATACCAAGTGATGTAACTATCCCTAAACTTATGAGGCGCTCAATAATACGTTTTATACGCACCAGGTTGCCGCGGGCCTTTGCCTCCGCAAGCTCGGGGATTATAAGTTCCGAAACTGTACTGTATATTACAGCCGGAAACATGATAATTGGCATTACCATACCGGTTATTGTCCCGTAAGTAGCAAGGGCACTGCCGCTAGATGCACCGTGTTTTTTGAATCCAATTGGAATCAGTACCTGTTGCACGGTTCTCATTCCCGAAGCAACATATGCGCCTAGTGCCACCGGAAACGCTATCTTAAACACGCGCATTGGGATGCCATCTGAACTCTCCTTATTGTCCTTATACCTACGTATATCCAGTGCAAAGAGCAAAAGGGCCAGAAAAAAGCTTGCAATCTCCCCAATTACAGATCCTATAACAATTGCAACACATGCTTCCTCAAGATCTCCCGGCTTTGTTATGTAAATAAAAAGCGCCACCGTTACCGCTATGCCCACAAATTGTTCCACCATCTGGGCAGCCGATGACTTTACAATTTTCCTTACAGCCGTAAAGTATCCGGACATTACTGATGAGACAGCTAAAAATGGGAGACTTAACGCAAAAAGGCGCAGCGGCCTAACTGTACGGACATCCCCCAACCATCTGGTTCCAAAATACTCCGCCCCAAAATACAGGGCAAATGTAGCGAGCATCCCAAAAAATAATGCATAAGCAAATGAGATACCCAAGGCCTTGCGGGCACCCGCGGCTCTGTTCTTTCCAAGCTCCTCCGCAACAAGCCTTGTTGAAGCAAGCCTCACTCCGGAGTCAGAAAGTGTTATGGCAAGAATATAGACAGAGAATATCAGCTGGTAAAGGCCGATACCCTCCGCCCCAATTTTGTTAGATAAGTAAACCTGAAAGGAAACACCCGCTGACCTAATTATTATAGATGTTACGGTCATTATTACAGTGTTAACAAACAGTTGCTTTACACTTTTCATGATACACCCCTTCATATTTCATGATAGAGTATATGTGTAAAACAATACATGAATGTCACACTTATAGAGTACTAAATTTTTCCGGTGCTTCCCTTTTCCACCAGTATCCAGGGCAACATAACGGAGCTCTCTTTTTTTCCGCCAATCATGCCGATAAGCTTTTGAGCTGCTATGATACCAAGCTGTACCTTTGGGTGTTCAAGCGATGTAATTTTGACTCTGGTCAGGTCCGAGTAGATGGTATTATCAAAACTTATAACAGATACATCACCGGGTACATTAGTCCCACGACTCAACAGTATATCCACAAGGGGGGCAGCAATCTGATCATTATAGCAGAGAACGGCGCTACATTCCTTGATGTTGTTTACTACGTGCTGACCACTGTACTCAAAGAGGCTCTGTTCATGTGTTTCTGTGGTAAACCAGATAATTTCATTGTCATGGATTTCAAGGCCGTGCTTATACATTGTTTCTGCAAACCCAGCGTAGCGCTCATGTCCCTGCATATCATCAGCTTTAAAAACTCCACCTATCCGGGAGTGTCCTAGGGATATAAGGTGCTCAGTTGCAATCCGCCCCCCCTCCCTGTCATCAGTAACAACGTAGACTGTATCTGCAAGTTGGGGGTAATACCCGTTAATGAATACAACTTTAACACCCATAGCAAAAAGCTTTTCATAGAGGGCCAGATTTGGGTTTGGAAATGCGGTCTTTGTGCCCTCAACAATTAGGCCATAGGGCGGATTATCCAGGTAGCCTAACAGAATTTTGCGCTCATTGTCAACCCGGTTGGCGGTAGCAGCAAGGTTCAAAAGAAAACCCGACTCACTAACAACCTTCTCTACACCGGATATAATGCTTGGAAACACATACCCAGATATATTTGTTGATATAAAACCAATTGTCTTGGAGGACTTTGAACCCACTACTGCTTCTGCAACATACATGCCGCTCCCCTGCCTGCGGATAACAATACCCTCATTTTCAAGTATACCGATGGCCTGGCGCAGTGTCTGCCTGCTGATCTGAAACCTCTCAGACAGTTCAAGCTCCGTTGGGAGCTTGTCCCCGGAGGAGTACAGCCCAGAACTTATTTCTTCACGCAGAGTGTCCGATACACTCCTATACTTTGGATCAGGTCTCTTCAAAAAAACCACCTACAATTTTTATTTAATAAGATGCTGTAATTGTATTGACAACTCCTTCATTCGTGTTAATATGTATGTATATATTAACATCCCCATATAGTCAAGTCAAGCACAATATGGGAGTAAGTAAGGAGAGATACAATGCGTAAATACACTATAGGAGTGGACTATGGCACATTATCAGGACGTGCCGTACTTGTGGACATATCCAGTGGTGAGGAAATTGCCGCCTCGGTCTTTGAGTACCCTCACGCTGTAATGGATGACGCCCTCCCTAGCGGTAAGAAACTTGCCGCAGACTGGGCTCTGCAGCACCCCCAGGACTACTTGGATGTGCTCGCCAATACCATACCTGCTGTACTAAGTAAAAGCGGAGTAGACAAATCAGACGTCATTGGTGTAGGTATAGACTTCACCGCGTGTACAGTTCTACCTGTAAAGGAAGACGGAACTGCACTCTGCATGTTGGATGAGTTTAAAGACAACCCCCACGCCTACACAAAGCTTTGGAAACACCATGCAGCTCAGGAACATGCCAACAAATTGAACGACATCGCATCAGCACGGGGTGAAAAGTGGCTTAAGCGCTACGGTGGTAAAATATCGTCCGAATGGGCCTTCCCAAAACTTATGCAGATATATGATGAGGCACCTGAAGTGTACAGCGCAATGGACATGTTTGTGGAGGCAGCGGACTGGATTGTTTGGCAGATGACCGGTAAGTATACCCGCAACACATGTACTGCAGGTTACAAAGCCATCTGGCACAAACGTGACGGCTACCCTTCTTCGGATTTCTTTGAGGCTCTCATGCCCGGTTTTGGAAATGTCATTCAGGAAAAATTCCCCCATGCACCGGTGGCAATAGGTGAACGCGCTGGTGGGTTAACCCCCGCCATTGCAGACCTATCTGGATTACTCAGCGGCACACCAGTTGCTGTAGCAAATGTTGACGCCCATGTAACCGTTCCTGCTCTGGGAATTAATAGCCCCGGCAAGCTCCTTGCTATAATGGGTACTTCCACCTGCCACATACTTCTTGGTGATGATGAGCAGGAGGTCCCCGGAATGTGTGGAGTAGTAGAGGACGGCGTCCTACCCGGGTTCTACGGCTATGAGGCCGGACAGAGCTGCGTTGGAGACCACTTTGCATGGCTCGTGGAAAACTACGTCCCCCGTGAATACTATGATGAAGCTGAAAAAGCAGGCCTAAATATCCACTCATATCTCAGGAGTAAAGTTGAAATCCAACGTCCCGGTCAGAGCGGCCTATTGGCCCTTGACTGGTGGAACGGAAACCGCTCCGTCCTGGTTGATGTGGACCTAACAGGAATGATGCTTGGCATGACCCTCCGCACAAGACCTGAGGAGATGTACCGCGCCCTTATTGAGGCAACTGCATACGGAACACGTAAAATTATTGAGACATTTGAAGCTAGCGGTGTCCCGGTATATGAGTTTTATGCTTCCGGTGGCATAGCTCAAAAGGACCCCATGACTATGCAGATATACGCTGATGTAATTAATAAACCTGTCAAAATAGGCTACAGTTCTAATGGCCCTGCACTTGGCTCCGCAATATTTGGAGCGGTTGCAGCAGGCAAGGAAAACGGTGGCTATGACAGCATTTTTGAAGCAGCTGATGCTATGGGTAGGGTAAGAGATACCGTATACCACCCCATCAAGGAAAACTCGGAAATTTATGACAAACTCTATGGGGAGTACACCATTTTACATGACTACTTCGGCAGAGGTGCAAATGACGTCATGAAGCGTCTAAAGCAGATACGGGATAAGGAGATGGACTAATGACAAACATTAATAACTATAAATTTTGGTTCGTAACAGGAAGCCAGGACCTCTATGGAGAGGAAACACTAATCCAGGTAGAAGAGAACTCAAAAGAGATTGTTGACACCCTAAATGCCTCAGGTAACCTCCCCTGTGAGATCATCTTCAAGTCCGTTGTAATTAACTCCACAAGCATACGCAAAGTCCTAGAGAGCGCTAGTGTGGATGACACATGTGCAGGTGTTATAACTTGGATGCACACGTTCTCCCCTGCAAAAATGTGGATAGCAGGCCTAAAAGCCCTCCGTAGACCCCTCCTACACTTCCATACCCAGTACAACAAAGAAATCCCACTAAATGACATAGACATGGACTACATGAACCTACACCAGTCCGCTCACGGTGACAGGGAGTTTGGCTTTATCTGTTCACGGCTGCGCCTCCCCAGACAGGTAATTCAAGGGCATTACAAGGATGGCTCTGTCCAGAGTGAGATTGGTAACTGGATACGTTCCGCCGCGGGTATTGCCTTCTCAAAAGAACTCAGATGCGAGCGTTTTGGGGACAACATGCGCCAAGTAGCTGTCACTGAAGGTGACAAAGTAGAAACTCAAATAAAGCTCGGCTGGGAAGTAAACTACACGCCCGTCGGCAAGCTCATAGACGCAATGAATGAAGTAACCTCAGATGAAGTAGACACCCTATATAACGAGGTGAAAACTCACTATACAATAGTAACAGATAACATTGACGCAGTAAAGTACCAGCTAAAGATTGAACTTGGTATGCGCAAACTGTTTGATAAGGGATCCGCCTCCGCCTTCTCCACAAACTTCGAGGACCTCTACGGTCTGGAGCAGCTCCCCGGCCTCGCATGCCAGAGGCTTATGGAACAGGGCTTCGGATTTGCCGGTGAGGGGGACTGGAAAACAGCAAGTCTTCTTGCCACAATGAAGCTCATGGAGCAGGGCCTCTCCGGAGGAACCGCCTTTATGGAGGACTACACCTACCACATGGCAGGTGATGGCTTAATACTGGGCGCCCATATGCTTGAGGTTGACCCCTCAATTGCCAAGGGTGAGGTCTCTATAGACGTAGAGCCCCTCGGAATCGGTGATCGCAATCCCCCCGCAAGGATGAAGTTTGAAGGTAAGCCCGGTGCCGCTATATGTGTATCTCTCGTAGATATGGGTGGCAGGATGCGCATGATAGTAAACGATGTAGAAGCCGTAGAGGCCGTCGGTAAAATGCCAAAACTACCTGTAGCCCAAATTATGTGGAAGCCGCTACCAAACCTCAAGACCGCAGCAGAGGCCTGGATATACGCAGGCGGTGCCCATCACACAGTTATGAGCTACACCTTAAATTCAAGCCATATGCGCACCTTTGCTGAGATGGCCGGAATTGAATTTGTCCACATCGGAAAGGGCACAAACATTGACACCCTCAAACAAAACCTCCTCCTGTCCGATGCCGCTTGGGGGAACAAATAATGCTCACCAACCTTAAAAAAGAAGTCTATCTGGCAAACATGCTTCTCAAGGAGAGTGGCCTTGTCATACTGACCTGGGGAAACGCATCCGGGATCGACCGTGAAAAGGGACTCGTGGTTATAAAGCCCTCAGGTGTAGATTATACCGAACTGTCACCGGACAACATGGTAGTTGTAGACCTTGATGGCAATGTCGTGGAGGGCACCCTAAAACCCTCCTCCGACAAACCCACCCATATTGAACTATACAAATCTTTCCATGATATAGGCGGCGTTGTCCACACCCACTCGCGCTACGCTACAATATGGTCCCAAGCAGGCAGAGACATTCCGGCTTATGGCACCACACATGCAGATACCTTCTACGGAAACATCCCCTGCACCCGCAATATGAAGGATGCAGAAATCAAAAGCGCCTATGAAAAAGAGACGGGTAAGGTCATCGTAGAGCACTTCCATAAGAAAAGCCTCAATCCTCAAGATATGAGTGCAGTATTGGTTAAGAGTCACGGGCCATTCACCTGGGGCAAATCCCCTGCCAAAGCAGCAGAAAATGCTATCATCCTTGAAGAACTGGCAAACATGGCCCTCTACACAGAACTCCTTCAACCTACAATAACCCCAATGCAGCAAACCCTCATGGACAAACACTTTTTCAGAAAACACGGCACAGACGCATATTACGGACAGTAGCAAAGAAATAATTACCACCGGGAACCGCAAGGTATCCGGTGGTAAATTATTGGACTTATTTAAATAAAGTGGTATAATACATGGGTATGTAATTTTTGAAAGAAGTGAGTTGAGAAGAGATAATATGAGCGTAACACCGGAAAACAATAAGAAGGAGTATCAGGCGGTACACATGGCCCTTGATCTCGTTCCAGCCGGAAACGGAGAGGAAGGCAGCTTCGGTAGTAATGACCGCGTAAACAAGCATCTACCAAAAGAAGTCACCTCCGGCATGCTGTATAAGGACGTAATCACTATAGCGTGGCCATCGCTTGTGGAGTTTGTACTTACACAACTGGCATCTATGATTGACATGATGATGGTTGGCGCTTTAGGTGCCTGGGCTATAGCAGCCGTAGGTCTTACAATGCAACCAAAGTTTCTTTTTATGTCAATGTTCATGGCCATGAACGTAGGTGCCACCGCCCTAGTAGCACGTTCTAAAGGGCAGGGGGACCAGCAAAGAGCAAACCTAATTCTCCGTCAGGCCCTACTACTAACATTTATTTTATCCACAGTAGCTTCAATTATTGGTTTTGTATTTGCAGAGCCCCTAGTTAAGTTTATGGGTGCCTCAGATGCACAAACTTTAGAAGCAGGAACAATTTACTTGAAAATCCAGATGGTAGGATTTGTTGGACTCGCCATCACAAGTACCATAACTGCCACACTACGCGGCGTAGGAAACTCAAGAATAGCCATGATTTATAACTTGATAGCAAACGTCTTCAATGTATTCTTCAATTACCTCCTCATACACGGTAATTTGGGATTCCCAAAAATGGGCGTTGCAGGAGCTTCACTCGCCACCGTTATTGGTCAGATGTGTGCACTAGTTATGGCTGTATTTGTAATCCTCCGTGGCAATCAGTACCTTTTCCTTGAGTTGAAGGAGGGTTTCAAACCCCATTGGGACACTCTAAAGAGCATATTTGCTATCGGCCTGCCCGCAATGCTGGAGCAGATGGTCATGCGTGCTGGTATGATAATATACGCTAAAACAGTGGCATCCCTGGGTACAGTTCTCTTTGCCATACACAACATATGCATGAACATCCAGGCAATGTCCTTCATGAACGGCCAAGCTTTTGCCGTTTCCGCTACATCCCTTGTGGGTCAAAGCCTTGGGAAGAAGCGTCCGGATATGGCGCAGGCATACAGCAGCCGCACCAGACGCATCGGTATGTCCGTATCAATTATATTAGGACTTGTATTCTTCTTCTTTGGAAAGCAAATTGTGGGACTGTATAGTGATGATCCTGAAGTCATTAAAATGGGTGCCAACATCCTTATGTTCGTAGCACTAATTCAGCCCTTCCAGTCCTCCCAGTTCATTCTATCCGGTGCTCTAAGAGGAGCCGGAGACACAAGAGCCACCGCCATCATATCCTTTGTAACTATCCTCATTGTGCGTCCGGGACTTGCACTATTTAGTATATATGTACTGGACTGGGGCCTCTACGGCGCATGGTTTGCCCTTGTTGCAGACCAACTCCTAAGATCATTCCTTGTCCTCCTCCGCTACAACTCCGGCAAGTGGAAAACTGCCATTAAAACAGCATAAGTAATACAACAATTAAAGCTGCTGCCCTATACTATACAGGGCAGCAGCTTTTGTTTTACAAAGAGAGTTCAGTTCCGGGCATATCGTGGGTATTTGCGCCAATCTTAATTTTGAGGTTTGGCAGTGATTTTGATGAGGTTATTCTGGTAATACCATTCTTTCGTTCTGCTGTAATAGTAACTTCCGTTTCACCTTTTAGGTTTGGTATAGATATTGATGCTATGCCTTCCAGCTCAAATATTTGTATTGTAAGATTTTCTGTGTAATCATAGTCAGGTTTTGAGTCGGTCCCTCCTATGGGGAGTAGAGTGTTTGGACGTACAAGGAGTGGCAGTGCAAAGTAGTTGTACTGTTCTGTGTATGCGCGCCCACCTTCATAGATCTTTCCACTTAGGAGGTCTGTCCACTTACCTTCAGGTACATAGAATGAAACTTCACCGGTAGGACTGAATATTGGCGCTACTAGCAGGTTTTTGCCCAGCATATATTGTTTGTCCTGCCAAATGGCTAGCATGTCATCTGGATATTCAAAGAACATAGGCCTTAGAACAGCAACACCGGTTTTGTGTGCATCAACTGCACGAGCATACAGGTATGGCATGAGTCTGCATTTGAGTTTTGTGAAGAAACGTACTACATCGCTTGCTTCAGCGTCAAAGTTCCATGGAACCCTGTATGATGATGAACCGTGCAACCTGCTGTGGCTGGACAGTAACCCAAAGGCGCACCAGCGCTTGTATATATCAGCAGGAGCTGTATCCTCAAATCCACCTATGTCGTGGCTCCAGAAGCCGTAACCGCTTGCCGCAAGGGAAAGGCCTGCACGTAAAGTTTCTGCCATAGACGGATAGTTTCCGGCGTTATCTCCACCCCAATGTACAGGGAACTGTTGGGTTCCTGCTGTGCCTGAACGGGCAAATACAACGGCGTCACCCTTACCCCTGTAACGCTCAATTTCCTCAAACACAGTCTTGTTGAACATGTGTGTATAGTAGTTATGCATCTTTACAGGGTCGCTACCGTCGTAGTATACTATACCTTGTACGGGTATTCTTTCACCAAAATCCGTCTTGAAACAATCTACACCCATGTCCATAAGTGACCTCAGGTGACTTTGATACCAAGTACAGGCGGCAGGATTCGTAAAATCCACCACTCCCATACCGGACTGCCACAGGTCTGTCTGCCAAACCGAACCGTCCGTTGTTTTAAGCAGATAACCCTTTTCTACGGCCTCGTCAAACAGTCCTGAGCGCTGTGCAATGTAGGGGTTTATCCAAATAGAGATATGCAGTCCACGCTCTTTGTATTTAGCTAGCATCTCCTTAGGATTTGGGAACATATCAGGATCCCATGTGAAATCCGTCCAGTGGTTGCCCTTCATCCAGAAGCAGTCAAAGTGGAACACGCTGAGTGGTAGGTCTCTTTCAGCCATTCCGTCTATAAATGACGTAACCGTATTTTCATCATAGTTGGTGGTGAATGATGTACTCAGCCAAAGCCCCATACTCCAAGCCGGCGGAAGTGCAGGACGTCCGGTCAGGAAAGTATACCTCTCAATGACCTCAGCAGGGGTAT
>CAZIVK010000007.1:0-13853 GCA_964542515.1 uncultured Oscillospiraceae bacterium
GTATAAACTGAAATTGGTTTTATGGAGGATCCGGGCTGACGGGTTGTCATGGTGGCACGGTTCCAGGAGCGGTTGCCCACTTTTTCTCCAAGGCCTCCGTACATTCCCATGATATCTCCTGTTTCTGGGTCCATTATAACTATGGCAGATTGCGGTTCCTCACCGTAATACTCCTTGAGTGCAGGCCAATTTTCAGGATTTGTATAGACTTCATCTATTGCGGCTTGGATATCCATGTCAATTGTTGTATAGATGTGGTATCCGCCACGGTATAGGAGCTGAGTGGCTATTTTGTACGAAATTCCCTTTTGTTCCATGAGGTCACGGACTACATCTTCAAATACTTGGTCTACATAGTATGATTGATACTTTCCGGCTTCACCGGTTCCTGACTGAGCGTTCCTTTTGAATACAAGCTTTTCATTTTTTGCGGCCTGTCTCTCTGCGGAAGTTATATAGCCAAGCTCCTCCATCTTCATGAGGATCAGTTCCTGGCGCTTTTTGTTGTTGTCCCTATTGATGTAGGGGTCATAATAGGTTGGGAGGTTTGTTATACCAACTATACTTGCGGCTTCTGCAAGGGAAAGTTCACTGACGTCCTTGCCAAAATAGGTCTGAGCGGCAGCTTGAACACCGTTACAGCCCTGACTGAAGTAGACTAGGTTCAGGTACAGTTCAAGGATATCCTCTTTTGAGTGGTTGCGTTCATATTCAAGTGCGCGGAAAATCTCGGTAATTTTGCGGCGGACGGTGACTTCATCCTCTTCGGTAAGGTTTTTAATTAGCTGCTGCGTGATTGTGGATCCGCCAAAGTTGCCCTGCATGCTCAGGAACATGTTTACAAAGGCACCTGTTGTGCGCCACCAATCAACACCGTGGTGAAATGGGAATCTCTCGTCTTCAATTGAGACTACGGCTTCAAACATGTATTTGGGGATCTCATCATAACTTGCCCAGACTCTATTTTCCTGTGCATAGAGCTCCTCAAGCTGGACGTACTCACCGGTGTCCTTGTCCGTGTAGTATACAAAGCTGGTCAAGTCGAGCTGTATTTCCTCAGGATTAATATCCAGATCAGTATTGATATATTTATCAACATAGATTGCAAAAATGCAGCCAAGAATTGCGCCGGTTGTTATTCCGATGAGCAGGATAGTTCCCAATATCTTAAAAAACGTACCGAAAAAAGACGATAGCGGCCCAGATTGCCTTATCTTTTTAGCTTTTTTCTTCTTTTCAGTGGTTGTACTTGCATTGCGATTCAACATGCAACCCTCCTTTTAAAGTTCTTCACTATTATAACACGGTTGACCTAAAAGGGAATAGATAATTTGTCATATGTCCTTCTATGAATAAAAAGGCAATTAATGGAGAGAATATATGCGCTACGCAAATAATAAATAGGGAGGCACATGATAAATGAATTTCAATAATAAATTGGCAGCTGCCGGCATACTGACTCTACTAGCTACCGCGATAACAGCATTGGCACTGAGCACAGAGCCTCCGGAGATACAACCTCCTACTGATGATAATGAAATTGCCAGTGTTTCCACTGTCAGCTTGGACGACCAGATATATATTCTTAGAAATTTGGATGGATTTGTGTGTGTGTACACCGCAGATGATATGGAAACGCCAAAAATCAGAACAGAGATAGATGTCTCTAGACTAAGAGTTTACGATGCTGAGCTGCTCGATGATGGGATTGCTGTTACAGGTAACGATGCACTACTCAGAATATTGGAGGACTTTGGCCCGTAAAAAAACTTATTGTTGACGGAATCCTCGAAAAGCTTTATTATTAAGGTATTATAGATGGGTCATAAATGTGGCTCACAAGGAGGTTTCAGCATGAACGAGGAATTTGGGCCTTTGATTGTTACACTGGAAGATGATGAGGGCAATGAGTACGAGCTAGAACTTTTGGATACCATTGAGTATAACGACATTTCCTACAAGGCCTTCACTCCTGTTGTACCGGAAAATGAAGAGGAGGTGGAGATCGTCATCCTTAAGGAGACAACTGAGGGTGATGAGGATATGTTCGTCACAGTAGATGATGAGGATGAACTTGACTCTGTCTACGAGCTCTTTATGGAGAGGCTAGAGGACGAGGAAGACGAAGACGAGGAGTAATTATTCCCAACAGGTTTAAATGGGTTGAATTTAAAATAGGTATATGCTATAATGAATTCACGGCAAAGGGTTATCCGCTTAGCGGCTTACCTAGACCCGTACCCCTGCTAGGTTCGTGATCGGGCTTATTTTAAACCTACGTTTCTTATACGGGATTACGCCCTCCCAATACGGTTTGCAGGCCTCCCGCCTCGGCGGAAGTTGGAAGCAATAAAGTTGCGGGGAGTAAACCCACCTGCTAGTATGCAGGCTTTTAAAATGGTTCGCACGGCCATAGTGGGGCTGAGCGGAAAACAAAGGTATACCCCGTCGAGTAATCGACGGGGTATATTATATTGTAATTTTTGATTATTTATACGCCTCTAAGCGGTTTATGGGGGTTCCTAACCCCATGAAGCGCTCCTCATACTCCGTCATAGCACCACCGGCGCCTGGATTGTCACCGCCATGCAGGTCAAATGTGACATTCTTTAACTTCCAACCACATTTTTCAAATTCAAAAAGTGAGAAATCAAAGAGGGGCCTGTTATCGGTCTTAAAGAAGAGTGCGCCCTGATCAGAGAGGATCTCCCTGTATGCACTTAGAAAGCCTTCAGATGTCAGCCTGCGGTGTTTGTGGCGGTTGGATGGCCACGGATCACTGAAGTTGAGGTATATGCGGTCCACCTCACTGGGTGCAAAGAACTGGGTTAGCAGCTCCGCGTCAATGTTTAAGAACTTAACATTTCTTGCTGAGCATTGGAGCGCTTTTTCCATAGCCATTACAAGCACATCGGGTATCTTCTCTATGGCGATATAAAAAATATCGGGGTTTGAAGCCGAAGTTTCACAAATAAACTTTCCTTTGCCGCACCCAATCTCTATGTGTAGTGGGTTGCCGTTGCTGATTTTATGCCAATTGCCTCTGAATTCAGATGGATTTACTATAAGAAGTTCTGATACCCGCTCTATTCTGGCATCCAGATTCTTTTTTTTGCGTATTCTCACACCATTAACCTCCGTGCCGCTACTACTAGCTTAACATTTTAATTTCTCCGCACTATTTTAACATGTGACACCGGTATTGTAAACGACATCAATTGTTTGTAGTTGCCATTTATGATCAGAACGTGTATAATTTAGGGTGAAAAATCGCGCAAATGAAGAGAGGTGCTTTTAGGTTTGGATATGCTGTATAGCGTCAAACTTACGGAAATCATTGAAAAGTTTAATCTTGAAATCATATATGCTCCTGAAGGGTATGAAAAAACCGTTATCGTTGCAGATGATGTAAACAGGCCGGGTTTGCAGCTAGCAGGTTTTTTTGACTACTTTGATTCGAGCAGACTTCAGATCCTTGGAAAGGTGGAGCACACTTTCCTTGAGCGCTTTGCCTATGACAAAAGAAGAAAAGTGTTTGACAAGTTGTTCTCAAAACATGTCCCGGCAATCATTATATCCCGTGGTTTGGACCCCTTCCCTGAATGTGTTGAGATGGCTGAAAAATATGGAGTCCCCCTCCTCCGCTCTATCGACCCCACATCCTATCTGGTCAGTGCCTTGATCTCCTTCCTAAAGGTGGCGTTGGCACCACGTATTACCCGTCACGGTGTTCTGGTTGAGGTTTACGGTGAAGGAATACTGCTTGTTGGTGAGAGTGGAGTCGGAAAAAGTGAATCAGCTATAGAACTTGTTAAGAGAGGTCACCGTCTCATAGCTGATGACGCGGTGGAGCTAAAAAAGGTATCCGCCACTACCATAGTGGGCTCATCACCGGATATGATCCGCCACTACATTGAGCTAAGGGGCATAGGAGTCATAGACGTAAGAAGACTCTTTGGTATGGGCTCCGTCCGTGACACCCAAGGAATTGACCTTATCATAAACTTGGAGCAGTGGGTTGATGGAAAGCAGTATGACCGCCTAGGCCTGGAAAACCTCCACTCAACAATCTTGGATGTAAAGATACCATCCCTTACTGTACCGGTAAAGCCCGGGCGTAACTTAGCTATCATCATTGAAGTTGCAGCCATGAATAACCGTGAAAAGAAAATGGGTTACAACGCTGCACATGAATTCAGTGAGAGGATTAACCGCCACTTTGAGGAGAACATGAAAAATGACATCTAGTATTTTCAACAGCCTTAAAACTGTTGTGGAATATCTAACTTTAGAAAAGGAGAGAGAAGTATGTATATAGGAATAGATCTCGGAGGCACAAATATAGCTGCCGGACTAGTTGATGGTGATGGGAAACTGATAGACAAAGTCAGCATCCCTACCGACTCGAGCAAAGGCAATAGAGCCGTTCTTGACGGACTACTGCTTGTGTGTGACAAACTGGTTGAAAAAACTAATGTGGACAACTCAAAAATACTAGGTATAGGTATTGGAGTACCCGGTATGATGGACGTTGAGACCGGAGAGGTAATCTTCTGTCCAAACATTCCTGTTGAGCACGTCAACATTACAAACGAGCTTGCAGAAAAATGGAAAATACCCGTCCGTATCAATAATGACGCAAACTGCGCGGCGCTGGGTGAAGCTTACGCAGGCGGAGCTAAAGACGCCACAAATGCCATCTTTATAACCTTGGGGACAGGTGTCGGAGGAGGCATTATAATTGACAAGAAAGTCTACTCAGGCTTTAACGGCGCTGCCGGGGAGGTTGGCCACATAGTTATTTCCCTTGACGGTCGCAAATGTGGCTGCGGTAGAAACGGCTGCTGGGAGGCCTACGCCTCAGCTACCGGCCTCATAAAGACAACCAAAGAGATCATGCTTGAGGACAAGAATTCCGTCATGTGGGAGCTTGTTAACGGAAACATTGATGATGTCGGTGGCCGTACAGCTTTTGATGCATCCCGTAAAGGTGATGCTTCGGGTCAGAAGGCCGTTGATCTTTACATCAAACACCTAGCTGCCGGAGTTATAGATCTTATAAACATTTTCCAACCGGAAATACTTTGTGTTGGCGGCGGAATCTCAAACGAGGGAGACTACCTACTGGTTCCCCTACAGAAACTCGTTGATGAGGCCCGCTACACACGTGATGTACCACAGACCGTTATCAAACGTGCAGAGCTTGGAAATGATGCCGGAATTATTGGGGCCGCCATGCTGGTTAGGTAAATATGATTTAGGGGGGTATATCAGGGCACCTGCGGTGTTCGGTTGCCTCCCCCATTTATTTTTGTGGGACATCTTCTGTAACTTGATTTAATGATGTATAATATAATGTATGAGACGCTACAAAATATTCGTTTTGGGAGGCAACATGACGACTGATGAAATGTCTCGGGCGCTAAGGCTGGCCGTACCAGGACTTGAAATTAGGGTTAGGGAACCTATGAGCACGCACACCTCCTTTTGTGTAGGTGGTCCCGTCGACATCTGGTGTAGGCCCGCTACGGTGGACCAGCTTGTTGACACAGTGGCATTTGCTAAGAATAAAGGTATAGAAACTCTTGTCATAGGCAAGGGTTCAAATCTCATTGTCTGTGACGGTGGTATAAGAGGCCTCGTAATAGAGACAACCGGCCTTACATCCGCTACAGTGTTGGCTTCAAATGTCATTGAAGCGGAGTGCGGACTTACTTTGGCAAAACTTGCTCTTTTTGCCAGAGATGAAGGGCTTACAGGGCTTGAGTTTGCCCATGGAATACCCGGAACCGTTGGGGGTGCAGTTTTTATGAACGCAGGCGCCTACGGTGGTGAAATGAAGCAGATAATCCTTGAGACGGACTACGCCACGGCGGACGGAAAGGTACTCACTATCCGGGGTGAGGAGCACCTGTTTGGGTACCGCTCAAGCTTTTTTGCAAAGGCACCGGAATGTGTTATTCTGCGCACAAGGATGCAGCTCGCACAAGGTGATAAGGACACCATAACAGAGCAGATGGCTGAACTCCGCAGGAGGAGACAGGAGTCTCAACCGCTCCATTTACCAAGTTCCGGGAGTTTCTTTAAGCGCCCGGTGGGCTATTTTGCCGGCAAGCTTATTTCTGACTGTGGGTTGAAGGGTTGCACTGTTGGTGGGGCCCAGGTCTCGGAAAAACATGCAGGTTTTATTGTTAATATCGGTAACGCATCTGGAGCGGATGTGTTAAAGTTGATGGACCATGTAAAGAAAAGCGTGAGGGAGTGCTTCGGAGTGGAGCTGGAACCTGAGGTTAGGATTGTTGGAGAGGATAAGAGCTATGAATGAAAAAATGGAGGTACTGATTGTTTCGGGAATCTCGGGAGCCGGAAAGAGTAGTGCCGCTAACATTTTGGAGGATATGGGCTACTACTGTGTGGATAACCTGCCCGTCGCCCTAGTTCCAAAGTTTGCTGAATTCTGTATATCTATGAGGGGCAAGTATGAGCGCGTAGCACTTGTCACTGACATAAGGGGTGAGGATAACTTCCAACCCCTCTTTGAGGCCCTTGAAACAATTGAGGAACTTGGGTGTGACAGCCGCATACTGTTCATAGAGGCGGAAGTGGATGTGATTATACGTCGCTATAAGGAGTCCCGCCGCCGCCACCCCCTGTCAGCTGAAGGGGAGTCAATTGAGCAGGGTATACTCCGTGAAATTGAGAGACTTGCACCGGTGCGGAACCGTGCGGAGATCGTTATTGACACATCTGGCCTACCTCTAAAATCACTTAAAGATATAATTGAGTCGAGACTATCAGGGCTGTCAAAGGGTATCTCTATGGTTGTTACCGTACAGTCGTTTGGATTTAAGTATGGAATGCCTGCGGAATCGGACCTTGTGTTTGACGTGAGGTTTCTTCCAAATCCTTATTATGAGGAGGAGCTCAGAGAGCTCACGGGGCTAAATGACGCCGTACGGGACTACGTGTTTAAGTTCCCACAGACAACCGAATTCTTAGAAAAACTAAAGCCACTGCTGTCATTTTTGTTGCCTCAGTATGTTGAGGAGGGCAAAAGCTCACTCACCATAGCCGTAGGATGTACAGGTGGCAGACACCGCTCAACAGCTCTGGCAACTGACATAGCTAAATTTATAGAGGAGCTGGGATATCAGACTGTGCTCACACATAGGGATATCAATAAGTAGTTCCATCACACCTTTATGGGGGGAAAATTATGAGCCCAATTGAGGATACCATATTGTATAACCCCGGCGAGTTTAAAATATCGGACATTGATTCAGCCCGGGCGGCAGGACCAAAAGTTGTTGGCATCGGCGGCGGAACAGGCCTCTCCACCCTTCTGAAAGGAATTAAGGACTACACTGAAAACATAACGGCTATAGTGGCTGTTTCGGATGACGGCGGTGGTTCCGGGGTTTTAAGAAATGAAATGCGTATGCTCCCTCCTGGGGATATCCGCAACTGCATTCTTGCCCTGGCTAACGTGGAACCCAGTATGTCCCAAATCCTGCAGTACCGCTTTACTGAAGGCAGTCTGGCGGGGCAAAGTTTTGGAAACCTCTTTTTGGCTGCGCTGAACGGTATATACGGCTCATTTGACATTGCGGTAAAGCGCATGGGGGATGTTTTAGCCATAACCGGGAGGGTTCTGCCTGTCACAACCGCTGACGTCAATTTGGAGGCGGAATTTGAAAACGGATCAAGGATTATTGGGGAGTCAAAGATCTTTTATAAGAAAAAAGAGGAGAAGTCACGGGTCAAACGCGTCAGGCTGGTACCGGAAAATCCTGATCCAATACCTGAGGCCATTGAGGCCATAGAGGAAGCAGATATTATTATTTTAGGTCCCGGAAGCCTCTACACCAGTGTAATTCCCAACCTTTTGGTCAAGGGGATAGGAGATGCTATTGCATCATCTAAGGCTGTTAAGGTCTATGTATGCAACGTAATGACCCAGGAGGGTGAAACTGAAAGTTACACAGCATATGACCATGTGCGCAGCCTGATAGACCACTCCACAGAGGGCCTATTTGATATCTGTCTTGTAAATTCACTCCCACTTTCAAGGGAGGTTGCAGAGAGTTATGTCAAGGAGGGCGCCCAACCAACTGTAGTAGATAAGCACCGTTTTGCAGGGAGCGGTATAGAGCTTGTTGAACGCCCTTTGATGGATGAAGGCCAGGCTCTCGCCAGGCACAACTCCAAGAGGCTGGCAGCTGAGCTTATGACCCTGCACTCAAAGAAAAATCCACGGCCGGGAATATACGGTAAATACGACAGACTGATAGTAGATTGGTTGTGGAAGAAACTTATGAAAGACGTGGATTAAACGGAGGTGTGTTATGTCCTTCTCTTCAAGGGTTAAAGATGAACTCTGTCATGTAAAGAATCAGAGGGATTGCTGCGCAGCCGCAGAAGTATATGGCATACTGCTATTTGCCAACACCTTTAGTAACAATGAAATTAAGATGGTTACAGAACACGTTGGTGTAGCTGAACGCCTGATTTCGCTTGTGGACAGGGTATTTGACGTAATTTTTGATACGCCCCCGTCCCCGGATGGGACATACAAGGGTGTTCTTTCCGTTACCAATCCCCTTACAATTGCAACTATAATGGAGCGCTACGGACATGATGAAATAAACAGCCCCGCAATACATCTCAACGCCGCTGTTTTGGAGGAGGAGCACTGTAGGGACGCCTTTATAAGAGGTGCATTTCTTTCTGTGGGATCGGTATCAAATCCGGAAAAGGAGTACCACCTCGAGCTTGTAACAAGGCACTACAGCTTAAGCCGGGAGGTCATGGCCCTGTTATTGGATATGGGCTTTCAGCCCAAGATTACTGTACGCAAATCAAACTACATGATATATTTTAAGGATAGCGAGGAGATAGAGGATTTTCTCACAAAGAGTGGGGCTCCCGCCTCCGCTATAGTACTTATGGAGGTAAAGGTTGAAAAGGATCTCAGAAACCTGATCAACCGCCGGGTTAACTGCGAGACAGCCAACCTCTCCAAAACTGTGGATGCAGCTCAAAAGCATATTGCAGCTATTGAAAAGCTTTTCTCTGACGGTCACTATGACAGCCTCCCGGATAGACTCAAGGAGGCGGCAGAGCTACGTATGGAATACCCTGATGCTGCATTGGCCGAGCTCGTAAAGCTTGCCAGCTTTAAGGTGAGCAGGTCAGGGTTGAATCACAGACTTTCTCGCATTGTTGAACTGGCCAAAAATTACTCGGGGGAGGTGGAGCAGTGACTGATTTTGTACATCTCCACGTGCATAGTGAGTTTAGTCTCCTAGATGGGGCGTGCCGCATTAAGGACATGCCTGAGCGCGCTATAGAACTTGGACAGACCGCCATGGCAATAACTGACCACGGTGTTATGTACGGCACAGTTGATTTTTATCGGGCCGCAAAAAAGGCCGGAATTAAGCCTATTATTGGCTGTGAGGTATACACCTCACGGCGCACCATGCACGACAAGGTATATGAGTTTGACTCTGACCCCTATCACCTTGTATTACTCTGTAAAAACCAAGCCGGATATCAAAATCTGATCAAACTGGTAAGTGCAGGTTTTGTAGAAGGTTTTTATAACAAACCCCGGGTTGACGAGGAACTACTCCGTAAGCACTCTGAGGGTCTTATTTGCCTGTCGGCTTGCCTTTCGGGGGAGGTTTCCCGCAAAATTCTTGAGAGCAACTTCACAGGTGCAAAGGAAGTAGCCCTCCGCTACTTGGAAATCTTTGGTAAGGACAACTACTACCTTGAGGTACAGGACCACGGCATCCCTGAACAAAGCCGCGTCAACAAAGGTATACTCCGTCTACATGAGGAGACAGGTATTCCTCTTGTTGCAACAAATGACGCTCACTACACCCGTAGGGAGGACGCCTCCATTCAGGATGTACTCATGTGTATCCAAACAGGAAAGACCGTTGACAACCCCGACCGCATGAAGTTTACAGGTGAGGAGTTCTACCTCAAATCTGGTGACGAGATGGCCACCCTGTTCTCCTCATATCCCGGTGCCATTGAGAATACTGTTTTAATTGCGGAAAGGTGTAACTACGACTACGTCTTTGGTGAGTATCATCTTCCAAAATTTGAACTGCCCACAGGTGAATTGGACGCCTACCAGTACTTGGAAAAGATCTGTAATGAGGGCTTCCTGCAGCGCTATCCTGATAACCCTCCAGGGTATAGGGACAGGCTTAGTTATGAGCTGAACATGATCTCATCCATGGGCTTTGTGGACTACTTCCTTATAGTATATGACTTTATTGCATATGCCAGAAAACTCGGTATTCCTGTGGGTCCTGGCAGAGGCTCGGGCGCAGGCAGTATGGCCGCATATTGTCTCCAAATAACCAACATTGACCCAATGAAATACTCCCTGTTTTTTGAACGTTTTCTTAATCCTGAACGCATAAGCATGCCCGACTTTGATATAGATTTTTGCCCCACCCGGCGCCAGGAGGTAATAGACTATGTCATTGAAAAGTATGGTGCTGACCATGTTGCACAGATAGTTACATTTGGAACCATGGCTGCTCGCGGCGCAATCCGCGATGTGGCACGTGTCATTAACATCCCATACGCGGACGCAGACACTGTTGCAAAGCTTATACCGTTTCAGATCGGTATGACAATTGAAAACGCCATAAAGTTGTCCAAGCCCCTCCGCGACCTCTATGAAAACGACGACCGCATCAAGAAACTACTTGATACAGCGAGGTCTCTTGAGGGTATGCCACGTCACGCATCAACACATGCCGCGGGGGTTGTCATAACCAAGGAGCCTGTTGCTGCATATGTTCCCCTTGCCAGAAATGACGAAGCAATCGTCACTCAGTTTACAATGGGTACTTTGGAGGAACTCGGTCTCCTGAAGATGGACTTCCTTGGCCTCCGCAACCTGACAGTAATAGATGAAGCCGCTAAACTTATCCGTAAAAATGACCCCGCCTTCGACATAGACCTGATAGACATAAATGATGATGCAACATACAAAATGCTCTCTACCGGAGACACTCTAGGAGTATTCCAGTTGGAGAGCGCAGGCATGACAAGTGTTGTAGTTGGACTTGTCCCACACTCCATAGAGGAAATTACCGCTGTTGTGGCGCTCTACCGTCCAGGTCCTATGGATTCAATTCCAAGATATCTTAAGGGGAAACATCACCCTGAAACGGTACGGTACAAGCATCCCATGTTGCACGACATTCTGGACGTAACATATGGCTGCATAGTTTACCAGGAGCAGGTAATGGAGATCTTCCGCAAGCTGGGTGGTTATTCACTCGGACGTGCTGATGTGGTACGCCGTGCCATGTCAAAAAAGAAGATGAATGTCCTTGAACAGGAGCGGGAAAACTTTATCCGTGGAAACAGTAATGAGGGAATCCCTGGGTGCGCATCTAACGGTGTAAGTGAGGACATCGCCAACAGTCTCTTTGATGAGATTCTTGACTTTGCAAACTATGCATTTAACAAGGCCCACGCAGCTGCCTATGCAGTGGTCTCATACCAAACAGCTTTCCTTAAGTGCCACTATCCCAAGGAGTTTATGGCGGCGCTTCTCACATCGGTACTGGACTCCACCGCCAAAGTCTCTGAATACATATCTGAGTGTAGGCGTATCGGAATTGAGGTGCTCCCCCCCGATATTAATGAGTCTGACGACGGCTTTACAGTTTCCGGAAATAACATCCGTTTTGGCCTGGTGGCCGTTAAAAACATAGGGCGCAAGTTTATTCTTGAGATGATGGAGGACAGGCTGACTTCCGGACCTTTTACATCCTTTCAGGACTTCTGCGAGCGCATGTTTTCACGTGACCTAAACCGCAGGGCTGTGGAAAACCTAATAAAGTGCGGGGCGTTTGATTCATTTGGCTATCGCAGTGCTCTTTTACAGGTAAGCAGCGGTATCCTAGACAATATTGCGGCGATAAGAAACAAAAACCTAGAGGGGCAGATAGACTTCTTTTCCATGGAGAACACCGCTGTTGACAGTGTGAAAGAGGAGGTTCCACTCCCCAATATTCCAGAGCTGCCTAAAAAAATTCTTGTAGCATATGAAAAGGAAGTGACCGGTCTCTACTTGACCGGACACCCCCTTGAGGATTACAATGAGACAATAAAGCAACTCTGTCCAACAAAAATTGGCAAGATCCTTACAATAACAGAGGAGAGTGACGACAACCTCAAGGATGGACAGGGCGTAACTCTTGCATGTTTAGTAACTAAGGTTCGTGTGAAAGCAACTAGAACTGACAGTATGATGGCCTATGTAAACGTTGAAGATGAAAGTGGCACAATGGAGCTCATAGTGTTCCCAAAAACCTTCGAACGGAGTAGCGCATTTGTCAAGGAGGACTCTGTTATAGCGGTAAGTGGACGCCTTACACTCCGGGAGGACAGGGAACCCCAAGTTATATGTGACACAATCACGCCTCTAGCTGATATAAAGATTGCAAAGCCCGCTCCCCAGAAAATTTACATCAGGATCTGCAGTGCTGAGGACAGAGTTTGCTCACAGGTAAAGCCAATACTATCAATGTTCCCGGGCAACACACCAAGCGTTCTCTATTATGAGGACACAAAAAAACGTGAACAGTGCGGTGTTTCCGCAGACCCCAAGCTTATAAATAGACTGAATGAACTTCGCGGCCCAGAAAATGTTGTGGTGAAATAGGACGAGATATAAACGTAGGAGGAAGTATGTCAAAAGAGATTAAAAGAATTGGAATCCTTACAAGTGGTGGAGATGCTCCCGGTATGAATGCCGCAATCCGTGCGGTGGCCAGAACCTGTAACCACTATAGCGTGGACTGCATAGGAATACGCCGCGGGTATAACGGCCTTATAAATGGAGACCTAGTACAGCTGGACGACAAAGCAGTAAACGGACTTGTTACCAGAGGCGGAACAATGCTTTATACAGCACGTAGCCCTGAATTCTTGACAGAGGAAGGTCAGCAGCGCGCAGCCCAGACTTGCAGATACCTGGGAATAGACGGCATCATCACCATTGGTGGGGACGGAACCTTCAGGGGTGCTCTTGACCTATCAAAGCACGGCACATCCGTAGTGGGCATTCCAGCAACAATTGACAACGACATTGCCTGTACAGAATACTCTATAGGCTTTGATACCGCCTGCAACACCGCTATTGAATCTATTGATAAGCTCCGTGACACAATGCAATCCCATGAGCGCTGCTCCGTTGTTGAAGTCATGGGACGCAAAGCAGGACATATTGCCATGTACGTTGGCATAGCTGTTGGTGCTACCGCTGTTCTTGTCCCTGAAAACCCCTTTGATCTTGAAAACGGTGTCATTGAAAAAATCAGAGCTGCCCGCTTAAGTGGAAGAACCCACTTCATGATAATTGTTGCAGAGGGGGCAGGAAGTGCCTTTGACGTGGCAGCCGGCATTAAAGAAATAACCGGTCTGGACCCCAGAGTCACTGTTCTTGGCCATGTCCAGAGAGGTGGTTCACCTACAGCCCGTGACAGAGTTACAGCTTCAAGAATGGGTAACTACGCCGTTAAAATTCTTGTTGAGGGCAAGTCAAACCGGGTGGTGAGCTCTGTCAAAGGTGACATAAATGACATAGACATCCATGAAGCACTTAAAATGAAAAAGGGTCTCCAAGAATCTATGCTGCACGTACTCTCCGACCTGACAGGAGCATAAGAATTTTACCGGAGGTACATTGTGCCTCCGGTAAAATTTTATTGACATTCGTTATGCAATATGATAATATAACTCTCGCATGTTGAACACGGAGGAATAGCGAAGCGGTCATAACGCGGTGGTCTTGAAAACCATTTGAGGGC
>CAZIVK010000008.1:0-13802 GCA_964542515.1 uncultured Oscillospiraceae bacterium
AAATATTAAGAAAAAATATTTTAAATATTAACAAGGTATTAAGTTTTGCTTTCTTAGCGGTCCTAATACCTTTTTTTGAAAAGAATTTGAGGAGGAGGCAAGAAATGATCATAAAAAACCTATATGAGGACACATCAATTCTTCACGATGGAACAGAACCAAACCGCTCATACTTCATCCCCTACTCTGAAAAAGAAAGTGCTATTGAAGGGGATAGGAACAAGTCCAAGCGTTTTCAGCTTCTAAACGGGAACTGGAAGTTCAAGTATTTTCCCAGCGTCAGGGACGTCTCAGAGAAGTTTTTTGAAGTAGGATATGACACCCACTCCTTTGACACAATTCCAGTTCCATCTGTTTGGCAGACGCAGGGCTATGACAACCACCAGTACACAAATGTCAACTACCCATTTCCTTACGACCCCCCCTATGTCCCCGCTATCAACCCATGTGGTGCTTATGTAACAAACTTCGGAATATTGGACGGAGACCACGACGAAAAATATCTCAACTTTGAAGGTGTGGACTCATGTTTTTATGTCTGGGTAAACGGTGCATATGTGGGGTATAGCCAGGTGTCCCACTCCACAAGTGAGTTCAGAATAACCAACTACATAAAACCAGGGAGAAATACTCTGTCTGTATTGGTTTTAAAGTGGTGTGACGGCAGCTATTATGAGGACCAGGACAAATTTAGAACATCAGGAATATTTAGGGACGTCTACATACTCAGCAGGCCTCACCACCACATAAGGGACTTCACTGTACGTACCCCTTTGAGTTCGGATCTGAAAACCGGGAAACTAAACGTCAAAATAAAGTACGATTGGGACACGCCCTGTGACACACGCTATACCCTCATGGACACAGACGGAAAGGTGATCCGCCAGGGTGACGTATATAAAAGCAAATACATACCTGAAAAGGTGGACCGCGTGAGCTTTTCTGTGGAAATAGAAAACCCTGTACTTTGGAACGCCGAGCACCCACACCTCTATACACTCTTGTTGGAGGGCGGGGACGAGATCATTTCTCAAAAGATAGGGATGCGGGAAATACAGGTGAACGGTGGAGTTGTCCTCCTGAATGGTACACCCATTAAGTTTAGAGGTGTTAACAGGCATGATTCGGATCCCTTTGTTGGACCTGCTGTTACAACAGCCCATATGCTCAAGGATTTAGCCCTTATGAAGCAGCACAATATTAACGCCATAAGGACATCCCATTATCCAAATGCGCCGGTCTTTCTTGAGCTCTGTAATAAGTACGGGTTCTATGTCATAGATGAGGCTGATATTGAATCGCACGGAACTGTTACTGCATACAGTGACATAAAACTGTTTGGTGACATGGTGGATAAGCCGGAAAATATTCCGCCTGTTATGGATAGGATCCAAAGGTGCGTAGTCCGTGATAAAAATCAGCCCTCGGTAGTAATCTGGTCAATGGGAAATGAGGCCGGGTACGGCATTGCTTTTGTTGAAGCAAGTGCATGGATTAAGAAGTATGACCCCACACGTCTTTGCCACTATGAAGGTGCTCACCATTCCTCTGATCCAACGCTCACTCAGGAAAACATAGACCTTGTGAGCCGGATGTACCCATCTATTGTAGAGGTCAAGGAGCACCTTACTAATCCGGAGAATAAAAAGCCCTTCATACTCTGTGAGTTTGTTCATGCAATGGGGAACGGACCCGGGGATATAAAGGAGTACATGGACTTGATCAACTCTCATGATAATTTCTGCGGAGGTTTTGTCTGGGAGTGGTGCGACCACGCTGTAACACGTAATGAGGACACTGCTGTGCCCACGAGGTTCTACTATGGGGGCGATAGCGGGGAGTTCCCACATGACGGAAACTTCTGTATGGATGGTCTTGTCTACCCTGATAGGACGCCTCACACAGGACTTCTGGAATATAAAAATTGCATTAAACCTATTTCTGTCACAGTTAGCGACATACACGCGTTAAACTTTACATTTAGGAATCTGTTGGACTTTACAAACACATCGGACTTCTTGACTGTGAGCTATGAGGTCTCCCTCGACGGTAATGTTGTGGAGCGCGGTGACATTGATCAGGCACTTCTGGACATACCACCACACGCTGAGTGCACTATATCGGTATCGCCCACTAAAGTGTCCGGGGGTCTGAGCTATATCCGCTTTATTTATAAGAAAAAAGAGAGGGACCCCTTCAGATCTGCCGGGCATGAACTGGGCTTTGACCAGGTGCAGTTGAGTGCTGGAAAAGTTAGAAAAAGGACTGCAATTGCCAGCACAAAACCAGTAGATTTTTATGAGTCCATCAGCCAAATTAAGGTGACGGGTGACGGTTTCACTTACAGTTTCAACATGGGCACCGGTATGATAGACCGCATAAAGACTCGCTCCGGCAACCTCATAGAGAGCCCTATAGAGGTAAACTGCTGGAGAGCTCCCACAGATAACGACCGCAACATCCGCAAGGTATGGGAGCACATGGGCTATGATAAAGTCACCTCCCGGGTACAGGACTTTCGGGCCTATCGCGTCGGAAATAATGTGGAGATTGTGGGTACATTAACTGTTGCATCCATCGCCCGCCCTGTACTGTCCAGAATGAAGCTCAAGTACCTAGTTGATGTATTAGGGGGTATAAGCGTATGGATGGATGGTGAGGATATGACCCGCTTGAGAAAGGGAAAAATAAAATTTCCTTTCCTGCCGAGGTTTGGACTGCGCCTGTTCCTCCCCAAAAGGATATGCAACGTTGAATACATTGGCTACGGCCCCCATGAGAGCTATATAGACAAGCGCCGAGCATCCTATAAGGGTCTATTTAAATCCACAGCCGCAGAAATGCACGAGGACTACATCAAACCTCAGGAAAATGGCAGCCACTACGGTTGTGAGTATGTCCATGTTACAGATGCAGATGGGATAGGCATAGGTACACATGCAGACAACACCTTCTCCTTCAATGTGTCCCCATATACACAGGAGGAGCTCACCTCGAAACTGCATAACTTTGAGCTAGAAGAGAGTAACCACACTGTTTTGTGTATAGATACCGTGCAGAGTGGTGTAGGTTCCAATAGCTGTGGTCCGGAGTTACTGGAAAAGTATAGATTAAATCCGGATAAAATATCGTTTAATTGCGTAATTTATCCTTTGTAAAGGCTTTCGGTACTTGTACTGAGGGTAATAGTCATATATAATGTAAGAAAATGGCGAAAGGGGAGTTGCACATGCTAACAAAAAGACAGAATTTCCTTGAAACTATACGGGGAGGGAGTCCCGATCGTTTTGTACAGAACTTTGAGGCACTGTTTATGCTTCGTGGAAATCCGGTCAGTGCGGCTAGGCCGTACCCATCTCCCGGTCAAACTGTTGTCAATGGTTGGGGTGTAACTATCCGCTACCAGGAAAATACTCCTGGTCCATTTCCAGTTCATGATGCTGCTCACATAGTGCTCAAGGCTGTGACAAAATGGAAAGAAACAGTTAAGGCCCCGCGTTTGGACTACCCCCAGGAGGATTGGGATTTCTATAAACCGGCCGCTGAAGAGGTTGACCGCAATGAGTACTTTGCCACTGCTATGGTTGCACCCGGTGTGTTTGAGCACTTACACTACCTCATGGGCATGGAGGAATGCTTAGTTTCATTTTATGAAGAGCCTGAGGCAGTGAAGGAATTAATCAATTATATAACGGAGTGGGAGCTTGAATACGCTAGGCTTATTTGCACTAACTACCACCCGGATGCCCTGTTCCACCATGATGACTGGGGAAGTCAAGCATCCTCATTCCTCTCACCAGATATGTTTCGTGAGTTTATTGAGCCCGCATACAAAAGGATTTATGGCTTCTACAAGGCAAACGGTGTGGAAATTGTTGTCCACCACAGTGACTCCTATGCGGCAAACCTCGTCCCGAGCATGATAGAAATGGGCATTGACGTCTTCCAAGGTTGCATTAGTACAAACAATATACCGGAGCTTATTAAAAAGTACGGTGGTCAGATTTCCTTTATGGGGGGCATAAACAACGGTATTGTTGACGTGCCGGACTGGACACAAGAACTGATTGCTCGTGAAGTGGAAAAAGTGTGCACTGAATGCGGGAAACTCTACTTTATCCCCGGAACCGTAGCTGGAGGTCCAGGCACAATTTATTCCGGTGTCTATGAGGCGGTAAATGAAGAGATCGGAAATATGAGTGCACGGATGTTTTCCGGTAGTGACGGAGGTTGAGTAAAGTGAAAAGGTTACTAGTGTTCATACTTCTTATATCTATATTTGTGACTGGCTGTGGAAGTAAGAAACCAAAGGAAAGTATTCCCCCCTCAGAACCGCCGGTATCTGCTACCCCCTCTGAAGAGCCTTCTGCCGAGCCTGTCTATGTACGCGTTGGAACAGTGCATGATGTTGACACTTATCTTAACATTCGCAGTGGCCCCGGAACGGACTTCGACATCCTAGGCAGCGCAAAACAGGGTGAAAAGCTCCTGATCCTCACAGAGTTCTACAGCGCAAACTGGCACCAAGTAGAATTCCAAGGTGGCATAGCATACATACATGCAAATTACCTATCCATTGCAGACGAACCAATAGAATAGAATTGAAATAAATGGCTACTGGTGAAGCACCAGTAGCCATTTATTAAATAGTTATGCGGGGACATCATCACGCTTTTTGAAAAGTGCGATGTAGCCTATTATAAGGAGTGCAACTATGCATGAGGCAAAGCCTAGTACCTGTGACACCCTGAGGTTTGTGTCTAGGAAGTAGAGGCTGTCAGTACGGAAGCCTTCAATGATACCGCGTCCAAAGCCGTACCAAGCTAGGTAAAGTAAAATGATTTGCCCGTCATACTTCTTCTTTTTGGATATGAAATGCAGAAGGAGGAAGCCTAAGGCGTTCCACAAGGACTCATATAGGAAAGCAGGGTGTACGGCAACCCTTCCGCCGTAGGAGTAGTCATATATCTCCATTCTCCAGGGGAGTGTTGTGATGGTTCCATAGGCTTCACGGTTAATGAAGTTACCCCAACGGCCTATAGATTGTCCTATAAGGAATCCCAAGGATGTAAGGTCAAGTAGGGCAAAGACCTTCATCTTCTTTATTTTAGCGACAATAGCACCAGCTGCCAATCCTCCTATTAGCCCTCCATATATTGCGAGTCCACCAGTCCAAATTTGTATTATCCTGCCGGGGTCACCGCGGAAGATGTCATAGTTGAAGATGACATAGTATAACCGTGCACCAATTATAGCGGTAGGTGCAGCAACCAACAGTGCGTCCAGTAGATCATCCTGCACAATTCCAAACTCATCACAGCGTTTCAAGGCATATACGACAGCCAAGGAAAAACCTATGGCAATTATAACACCGTACCAACGGATATCATGCCCAAAGACAGAAAACACAACACCCGACGGGTCAATAGTAAACCCTAAGCCCGGGAAGCTAATAGCTGTAGTACTCATTAGTCCTACCCCCATTTACTATAATATGTGCTCCATTATACCCTCTTATCCTGTTTTTGGGAAGAGAAACTTTTTGTAGTTGAGTTGGTTAAAGCGTCAGCAGTACTGTATGGGTGCCTGGTGGTATAGGTGTATTTGGTTCTGCAGCATTGCCATCTATAGTGAGGGTGTTAGTGCCTGTGCGTTGAACTTGGATAGACCAGTGGGAGGATTTGTGGCGGATTGATGCGGAGAATGAGTCCCAGTCGGAGGGGATGTGGGGATTGAGGAGGAGATTGCCTTCTTTGATGGAGATGCCTAGGAGCTCTTTGCACGTGACGGTGTAGTACCATGACGAGGATCCGGTGTACCAGGACCAGCCACCACGTCCCTCATAGTTTTCTGCTGAATATACGTCCGCCGAAACTACATATGGTTCTACACGGTAGGTCTTTTCGTTGTGTGTTGCGGGGAGGATCAGATCCAGTATTTCGTAGCCGTTGTCATTGAGTCCCAGTCTGAAGCATGCCATAGCAAGCCATGTTGAGGCGTGGGTGTATTGGCCCCCGTTTTCACGGACACCTTTAGAGTAGCCTTTAATATAGCCGGGGTTTTCCTTGCTGTGCTGGAAGGGAGGAGTGAAGAGTTTGACAATGCGGTTCTCTCTATCCACTAGGTGATCTATGGCACTTTTAACACCTTGGAGACTTTTTTTGCGATTACTTCCGGAGATGGCGGAGAAGCTTTGGGCGATGGAGTCTATTCTACATTCATCTGAATCTTTGGAACCTAAGGGGCTGCCGCTATCAAAGTAGCCGCGGATATACCATTCACCGTCCCATGCTTCTTCAGCGGCGGTAATGAGTTTTTGGGCGTGGGAGTTGTAGCGGTTTGCACTGTCTTTATCACCTTTTTTGATGCATATTTCTGAGAAGTTATTTAGGACTATGGTGAAGAACCAGGTGAGCCAAGTACTTTCACCAAGACCTTTTTTACCAACTTCGTTGAAGCCATCGTTCCAGTCTCCGGAACCTATGAAGCAGAGTCCGTGTGCGCCCTCACCACGTCTTATTGCAAGGTCTATTGCCCGAGTGCAGTGTGCGTAGATAGTTCCGACTTCATCTGAGCGTGTTGGGACTTCGTAGCGCTCCTGTTCATGACCTCTTAGTGGTTCCGACTGGATGAAAGGAACAGTAATTTCAAGGATAGATAGATCCCCCGTTACTTCAATATAATCCCAGACGGTGTAGGGGAGCCATAGGAGATCATCGGTGCAGCGCGTTCTGACGCCCTTATCGGCAGCATCGGTTTCTGTTTCGGTGTGCCACCAGTGTTGGACATCGCCTTCGGGGAATTGGTGTGCGGCTGCACGTAGGATCTGTGCTTTTGCAAATTCGGGGTTTGCGTATATTGCAGCAAGTACGTCTTGGAGCTGATCCCTGAAGCCGTATGCCCCTCCGGACTGGTACATTGAGGTTCTGCCCATAATTCTGCAAGCTACAGTCTGGTATAGTGCCCAGCCGTTTATATATTGGTTTAAAGCCTCAGATGGAGTCTGAATAGTGATGGGTGTAATGAGATCATGCCAGTACTCTGTGGTTTCTTTGAGTGCTGAGGAGAATGTGTCGGTTGTTATATCGTCTAGAAAATCTGTCTGGTCATCTGTACTGGCCACTCCCGTAAGGATGAGAGCAGAGCCGTTCTTCAGTGGAATATCCACGCTGACACAGGGGTCGTAGCCGGCTCCACCGGACTGTTTTTGCACACCAAACAAATGCTCTAAGCGGTCACAGGTAAATGAGGTGTAGTCCGGAACTGTTTTAAATAGGACGGGGTGGTTTCTGAATACGGAGCTATAGCGGTTATCAATCCTGATGGTCCTGTCTTTAGCAGATACAACCACATGGGTGCGATCGCTACTTTTTTCTCCTAGTTGTAGGCCTGTGAAGTAGCGGATATATGCCTTTTTATTGCCACTGTACTCAACGTTTATCATGCGGATAGGTTGATTCTTGTGAACAAAAGCAGTTGTCTTAACTGTGCCCTGTCCCAGGTTTTTTTCCCATGTTGTATATCCAAAGCCGTGGGTTACTGTACAATCATAGTTGTCGTTTGCCGAGAAAAGAGACACAGCTCCCTCGAGGAAGATGAGTTGTATACGCTCCTCCCCATCTATAGTGAGGGTGTCATTTGTCCAGGAGTTAATCCTGTTCTCTCGGGCATTTAGATACCACATGTATCCGCTGCCACTGTCTGCGGATACCATGCCCAGATTCTCATTAACTAGGAGGTTTGACCAGGCTGCTGCCGGGAGAGAGCCGCCGGTGGAGAAGCTAAAGCTTCCGTCGGGGTTGTAAACGGGGTTTCTTAAAGTGGCAGTTTTTCTTGTGGATTTGAGAGCGGGAGGGGTGAGGGTTTTGCGCTCTGTGCGCTCGGGTTCACGGACTGTCTTTCCGCCAAGGTCTATGGCTGCAAAGGAGCATGAGAGTATCAGGTTGAAGTCGTCGGAGTTTTCCGAAACCTCAACAAAGTGAACACCGCTTGGGACGCCAATATTGCTCTCGCCACCAATTTGCCTAATGAGGTCGGTGGCAGAGTTTCTAGTGGGCCTGTTGTAATCACTCATATCGGAAAGCAGGAGCACGAGGTCAAAGTTTACACCGCTTTGGGTGAGGAATCTCTGCTGTTTTATAGCCCTTATTGCCCGGTCTGAGAGAGATTCCGGTGTACAGAGGACTGAGAGAATCGGAAGGTCACCGGAGATGCCAAACTTCCACAGGTCGCTCTGGGAGAGCTTGTTACGAGATATATAGCTGTTTAGAGCTGCTCTGCGAGGGGTTACAAAGGTCATATCGGTTAATAGTTCCAGGGAAGATGTGACTTCCGGTGGAGTGAGAAGCATATTGGGTGAGCTGCTAAAGGGATAATTTGAAGCCTGTTTTAGAGGCATGTTGAGTGTGCGCTCTGCCGTAGCAAGAGCGGCGGTTTCCTCAGATGAGCAGGACAGGGCAAAGCGGATTGTCTGTATTTCATTTGTATCAAGTGTAAGGGGAAGAGTGAGTAGGACACATGGGTCAAGTACTGAGCCTTGCGAACTGCGTCTGCTGAGTTCCAATGCATTTGCTAAGTTAGCAAAACCGCCTCTGCCCAGTGCGCGCTCCCGGGAAGTATCAAAAGAGAAGCCCTTTTTTGAACATAGGAAGGCTGAGAAGAGGTTGAGGTTGCCTGTTTTATCACGTCGTTTGATTAGAATACCTGAGTCCACGGCAGAGGTCTGTACAAAGAGTTTTGAGAATGCGGGATGTGAGTAGTGGTCCTGCTCCACTGAGAGCACTGGCTCATAGTAACAGACAAGTTCACATTCTAAAGGCACATCTGAGTGAATCATTATCTCCCTTAACTCAGACTTATCAACGGCGGAGACGCATGAGGAAATGGTTGTCCTAATGCCGCTATATGTGGAGAAGAGCTTTACCGTGCGCTCGTCAAACTCGGAACTGTACTGGACATCTGGCCGATACATGGGAGCAGGGGTAAGAGGATACAGTCCTCCCTTATGTCTGATAAAAAAGAATATCCCATTGACCCCTTCCAGGTGGGAGGAGTCAAACCTTGTGAGCAGAGTTCTATCTGATATGGACTTTGATAGTCCTGTATCTGTCATAAGCAGGGTGTATGAACCATTTGATAGCAGCATTGTCCTTGGCATATAGGGGTCATAGCCAATGTGTGACTTGCTCCAGACCGCCTCACCGTATCTACGGCTCTTATCAGGGACATCCTGGTAACCAGATTGGACAGTTACGGCATCCACAGGGGTTCTCTCCTGTAATAGTTCTGAGTACGCTGCCATTTCAGGGTTTGACATGAAACGGTTCTGCATGATGCCAGAGTTAAGAATATTGTTGCAGGCTACTATGCTCATCCCCAGGTGGTGGGCCATATAGCATTTTACAGGCTCAAAGCGGTTAGTTCCTATGAGCCTCGAAGGTGTAAAGTCTGCGGCTTCATACAATCCGTAGATGTCCTGAAGTCCTAAGTTCTTAAGCTTGCGCAGGTTTTTCACTGCGGCCGCGGGGGCAACCTCCAAAGCAAGAAATGAGGAGTAGGGTGATATAACCAACTCCCGGTTAAGTCCGCGTTTGAACCCCAACCTCTGCACACCATGAGCTTTATATCTGTAGCTCAGTGAGCGGTCAAAGGCAAAATAAGCACTTTCTGAAATGCCCCACGGTATTTTGAAAGCGGAGCCACGCAGTTTTTGACAGTAGACGCAGAACATTAAGCTCTCGTATATGAGGGAGTTTCTGAATGAGGGCATTAGTAGGTTGGGCATGAGGTATTCAAACATGGTTCCAGTCCAAGAAGCCATACCAGCATAGCCGTTTTTTTGGACAAGGGCCCTTCCCAGACCACCCCAGTGTTTTTTGTCAACAACTCCCCTTGCAACGCAGAGGTAGCTTGTTTGTCGTGCCTCGCTTGCAAGTAAGTCGTACCAACCTTCGGAAGGTTTTCCTGTCTCGGTATCTAGGCTTATATAGAACAGCTTTCTTTTGGCGTCATAAAGTGGCAAAAAGTCCATGTCATCCAACAGCTGTTTTGCGCGTATGGCCAGAACTCTTGCACCTGATGAGTCGCTCTGATTTAAACCTTCAATCAGTGCAATCAGGGATCCGGCGTAGTTGCCGCTATCCACCGCTGAAACTGTTAAGGGGTGAAGGGGGCGCAATGTGTCTGTCTCATACCAATTTAGTAGGTGCCCTTTCCACATTCTAAGTTTTGAAATAGAGGCTATCATCTTATCAATTAAGTCAAGTGCGTGGTCCAGGGGGATTATCCCCATATCTGCTGCGGAAAGACAGCTTAGAAGCCCGAGGCCAATATTAGTAGGCGATGTGCGGCGAGCGACTCCTATAGCTGGCTGATGCTGCCAGTTGTCTGGAGGGAGATAGTTATTTTTTTCATCAAGCAGGTTCTCAAAGTATTTCCACATAAGAGAAGCTTGCTCGTGCAGGAAGTTTTGGTCATCCTGAGAGAGAGGCTTGTTCGTTTTGGAAGGTCTGCTTATCATAGACGATATAAGCGGGGAGAGTATCCAAAGGGTTGCAAGAATTTTTGCTATTACCAAATCAGATGAGATGAGGGCAACAAAGCCGCAGATGACTGAGAAGTACATCTGCTTTGTCATAGCTAAAACCCCGTCCGGTGATGAGCTTGCTACCTGTGCGGCAGTGACCCATGTGAGTAGGCGTTTTTTTGATATGATCATTCTGTAAAGTGAAGTGAGGATAGCATCCAGGTTCATTAGAGCGTTGTAGGGTAACAGCATGAGTTGGAGCAAGGCTTGAGCTGCGCTGCCCCGGAGTCCGTACATAATTGAGGAGTGGTATCTGCTGCCCAATTCTGCACCACCTCTTAAAAAGGCAGAGGCTGTGGAGAGCATAAGGCCGGAGAGGTATATGGCAACTGCTACTGCTGCTGCAGGCCAGAGTCTCCCAAAAAACAGACCAAGTATAAGTGCCGCAAATGTAAAGATTGGAACTATACTGCGCCTCAGGTTGTCAAATATCTTCCACTTTGAGAGTGAGTTTAGAGGATTTTTCTCTTCTGTGCCATCATGTGAAGGCACTGTAGGAAATAACCATGGCGAGAGCTGCCAGTCGCCTCGTGTCCAGCGGTGCAGGCGCTTAAAATATGAGCTGACGGAGTGGGGGAATCCATCAGTCAACTCAACATCGCTAACTAGTCCCGAGCGCAGGTAACAGCCTTCTAGTAGGTCGTGGGACAGAATGTGATTTTCAGGAAACCTGTTTGAAAGGCACTCTGAAAAGGCCCTGACATCAAAGATACCTTTGCCTGTGAAGCTCCCCTCGTCAAACAAGTCCTGGTAGAGGTCTGACACTGTGCTGCAGTATGGGTCTGTGCCGCCTAGGCCGGCCTGAGCTCTACTGAAGAAGGATTTTGATGCAGACTCCAGGTCTACGGATATGCGGGGCTGTAATAGAGCGTGGCCCTCCTTCACAAGGCGCAGTTTAGGGTCGACAACAGGGTGATTAAGTGGGTGGAGCATAGTGCCTACAAGTTCTGTTGCACTTCCTATTGTGAGTTTTGTATCGGCGTCCAAAGTTATAACATACTTTATATCGGAAAGGTTATCTAGTTTGCCGGTATCAACTTGGACAGCGCTGTCTCTTCCTAGTAGCAGGTCGGTAAGTTGCAGGAGAGCCCCCCGCTTTCTCTCCCACGCGGAGTAGTTCCCATAGCTTGTATTTTTTACTTTTTTTCGGGTGAATAGGAAGAATCGCTCTCCATACTTGGAGTTAAGTGCAGCTATTGCTATCTTTGTTGCCTCGAGTACCGCCTCGTCATCTCCGTTAAAGGGGGAGTCTGAGTCCTTGTAATCCCCTAAGATGCCAAAGAGAAGGTGTGGCCCTGCATTTCTGTTGGCAAGCATATATTTTTCCAGAAGAGAAGCATACTCAGCCCCATCTTTAAGGCCAGCCATTAGTGCAGCTATTACACAAAGCGTTTTTGAGCCTTCTGGAATGCCGTTATTTAAGTCCAAGCGTGGGAGCCTCGTGGGATGACGAAGTTTTAGAGAAGCTGTATCAACTAGGTTTTTGGCGACATCGCTCAGGGGTATTATTAAGAGTATTGTTGCAGCGATTCCGGCCAGTGGATAAATTCCTATAGATAGTAGGAAAGTCAGAAATAATAGGGATATGAAATATAGAGCTGCACCAATATTGGTGTGTTTTTTTCCTAAAGGTTTAGTATTCAGAAAATAACCTACATGTGATTTCCTTGGGTCTGATGACTGAACTGATAGCTTTATGGCCTCCTCTGCTACACTTTTTTCACTCATTTTTTGCTTATGTGCAAGTCTACTGACAGTTCTGCGGTATTGTGACCTGCTCTCCTCATCCATCTGGGGATAGATTCCGGAGGGGTCTGTATTAAGAATCTCCTCTACTGAGCTCAGGTTGTGCAACAGCGGTCTAAAGTCAGTGCTTGTAAGCATTCTGAAAGAAGTAAATATGTTTTCTGCAGTTATAGAGAGGTTCTGTAGTAGTTCTGCGTGTACTTCATTTCCCGTTTGCTCAACTTTGTCGCTGCCTTGTAGGGGTTCCAACGCCTTGCAGACGTCATAAAGTTCGTACACCAATCCGGCTTTGAGCATGACAACAAAGAGCCAGAGCTCAACTTCTGAAAAAGCTCCGGCTTTCCCTGCGCCCGTTATAAAGGTCTCGATACGTTCTGATGAGAGCTCACCGTTTCCTGACCTGATAAGTGAAAGGGCTAGGACAAAGACTTTTGGTAGGCCCTTCTTAGATCCAGGTAGTTTACCGGTCTTCTTTAGTAACAGAGCGGCACTGCGTCCCTCACGCTCAGCCATGTATCGGTTATCGCATATCCATTCGTGTACTTTTGGTTGTACGCCGAGTGGAGAGCCGAAAGAGGACATTTGGAGCGTTGCATGTTTTATATACTTCAACTTGGACTTTATGCTCCGAGGAATCTTTCCGGTAGAGACCTTTTTGCCGGACGCAATATTTGCTGATATGTTTTCCGCGTAACTCATTAACTCCGCAAATTCCACATAAGACATTCGATATGTGTCCTCCTTAATAAACAAGACTTGACAGATAAGGATATTTTAGCCCTTATGTTCAGCAAATATTCAGCTGAAACAGGGCTTGTATTGGCGTTAAAATTCCCTTGACAAATTTGGTGGAATACTCTATAATCTTTATGTAAAGCAAAAGACTTTACAATGATTGAAAGGGATTGGTGGTTTCGGATGAATCAGAAATTTGTAGATATGGTCTTGCTCTATGATTTTTATGGTAACATGCTGACTGACAAGCAGAAGGATTTCTTTGACCTCTACTACAATGAGGACCTGTCCCTCTCTGAAATTGCTGAAAACAAGGGCATAACCCGTCAGGGTGTACGTGACGCCATAGTCCGTGCAGAAAACATTCTTACAGGGTTTGAGGACAAGCTAGGACTTCACAAAAAGTATGGCAACATTGGTGAAGGACTGAATGATATAATGAGCACCGCTCTGGAAATACGCAGGATTAACTCCACAAATTTCTTGAGCAACACCATAGATGACCTCGTGCGTGACATTATTGAGCGCGTGCGTGACATCACTGAAGAATAATAACTAACCAAACAAGGAGCAAAAATGGCCTTTGAAGGATTAACAGAAAAATTATCTGCTGCTTTTAAAAAACTGAGGGGGAAAGGGCGCCTCTCTGAAAATGATATCAAGGAAGCTATGCGCGAAATCCGCCTCTCCCTCCTTGAAGCTGACGTGAGCTATAAAGTTGTTAAGGACTTTGTGG